>CAJONM010000146.1 GCA_905235885.1 uncultured Clostridia bacterium | reverse complement strand
GGCTCTTCCTTTTGTTTACCCGTTTTTTTCTTTTCCTGTCCGGGCAGGGATACCTCATCGACATCAAATTCCTTTAATGTCGTTTCCGTTTCGCTCTCGAACTTCACCTTGACCTTACCGCGCATAAGCGATACGCCGACGACGCTGCCTTTGCCGCCCGGCGTCTCGACCGTTGCGCCCACGCTCGGCGACTCGGCAAGCAATGCCTCATATGTATCCTGCTCATATTGCAGACAGCACATCAATCTTCCGCATACGCCCGATATTTTTGACGGATTGAGCGAAAGCCCCTGCTCCTTTGCCATTTTGATCGATACCGACGCGAACTCGCCCAAAAACTGCGAGCAGCACAGTCCCCGTCCGCACATACCTATCGAGCCGAAACTCTTTGACTCATCTCTTACGCCTATCTGACGCAGCTCTATACGCGTCTTGAACACAGCCGCAAGATCCTTTACAAGCTCTCTGAAATCCACTCGTCCGTCCGATGTGAAGTAGAAAATTATCTTGCTCCTGTCATATGTATACTCGACCTCGACAAGCTTCATATCAAGCTCGTGTTTCTTTATCTTCTCGATACATATATCGTATGCTTCCTGTTCCTTGGCTATATTTTCGTTCCGCCTTGCGGTGTCATCATCGCTTGCTATCCGCACAACGCCCTTTAACGGCTTTGTAACGATAGTGTCGCTGACCTCCATTGCGCCCTGGACGACTTCGCCGTATTCCATGCCGCGGCTCGTTTCGACTATGACATTCATACCGCGCTTTATATCGTAGCCCTGCGGATCAAAATAGTACATTTTTCCGGCAGGTTTGAACCTTACTCCTATGATCTTAGTCATTTTATATCGGCTTTTTCCTTTCTTTTTCTATCTCTTGCATAAGCTCGGATGACGGCTGTATTATCGCCGCACCCAGGGTCCCGTCCGCGTCCGTATACACTATATACATAAGGCGCTTTGAGGATATTATGCTCTTTGTCATATTATATCGGCGTTTGGGAAACGATCGGGGCATACTGCCGTAGCTTGTGTCGGTTATGGCACTGCACGGGATCTCTATTTCCTTGTTCCGCTTGCCTATCATACGATTTATGCGCAGCCTTCCGTCTTTTAAGGTATATGTGAACCGCGCCGTATACCGCGTAAGGACAAAAAATCCGAATACGCAGAATATAAGGAGCGATATTATCGCGCCGATTACAAAATAACGGCTGAATACCGACATTATCACACCGCATACGGCATACAGCAGTGCAGCCCATATCATGGCGAACACAAATTCCCTGCCGCCGGCTGTGACCTCCTCGCTCATACAGGGTCATCCCCCTCCGCATCATTTTCAGGCGCCGCCGTCTCTTCCGTCACGCCCTCGTTATGATTATACTCCATTTGTCCGTTATTGTCAATGTTTTCGTTTATAAAGTTATACACGACCTCGGAGACCTCGCCGAAAAACGGCGCCGTCGCATAGGCGTTTGTAAGGCTGTCGCCTATTATGACGAGAATATATGTCGCCGCCGGCGAATATATCACTGCCGCGTCACCCTGCATATAATCAAGCTCGCCCGTTTTATTGGCTACGGTGATCCCGTCCGGCACGCCGGAGGGAATTTTGTGCAGTATCTCCTGCTTTAGCATATAGCCAAGTATCTTTGCCGAATAGTCCGCGGAGACGAGATTTCCGTCAAGCATATCCCTGAGATACTTTCCGCAATCGGCAACGGATGTGAAGTTATAATTCTTATGCGCGCCTTGGAAAAACTGACCCGTATCGCCGTATCCGGCTGCCTGAGCGGTATTTGTGACAAGCTCCATGCCTCTTGTATATGAGCCGCCTCCGAGCTTTCTTGCGATCGACCGCCACGCTTCATTGTCGCTGTATGTTATCATCCGCCGCAAGAGATCCTCGATATCGTCCGAATCGCTAATCGCGCCGTCGGCGATCTGCTGATACACCGTCTGAGCGACAAAAAGCTTTATAAGGCTTGCCGAGTACACCTGATGGCTGTTTATCTCTATTTCCTGTCCCGTATCATAATTTATAAGGCAGAGCGACCAGTCGCCCGACTTCTCCTTGAGCATCACTCTCAGTTCCGCCTCCAGCTCGCCGTAATCCCTTACCGCTTCGGTCGGCTCCGGAGTGGGTATAACTGCAAACGCCTCTAACGCCTCCTGCGCGCCGTCTCGCGCCGGAATATTCATAAATACGGCGCATATCGCCACAGCCGCCGCAAATCCCACCGCGACCTTTTGTAATATCCGCTTTATCAAGCTATCGTCTCCTTTTCGGCAAATCCGATCAGTCTTTCGTTAAGACCGGTAAATCTCTTTGCGTATGAATTGTTCCCCGTCATATTGGCGATCGTTTTTTCGCTGCCTACGAGTATTACCATCGTCTTTGCGCGCGTTATCGCCGTATAAAACAAATTCCTGCTCATAAGCATGGGTATATATCCGCATACGGGCATTATTACATACGCAAACTCGCTGCCCTGACTTTTATGCACCGTTATCGCGTACGCCAGATCAAGCTCATCAAGGCTCATGAACGAATATTTTACCGTCCTGTCGTCATCGAATGTGATCAGCATATATTTGTCGCCGGTGTGTATGCTGTTTATTATTCCCATATCGCCGTTATAAATACCTTGTCCCTTCTCGCCGCTGTCGCTTTCGTATTCCATGTCATAATCATTCTTTATCTGCATGACCTTATCGCCCTCGCGGAAGGTGACGCTGCCGTATTTATACTCCGCCTTGCTGTCCGAATATGGATTTATGCTTTGCTGTATCAGCCTGTTAAGCTCGACCGTTCCGGCGGCGCCGCGCTTTGTCGGGGTTATGATCTGCACATCCGTCATAGGATCTATCGAATATGTCTGCGGAAGTCGCGACCTGTACAGCTCCGCCACCGTTTGCGCCGCGGACTCCGGAGTCGGTCGGCGCATAAAGAAAAAGTCCTTTGTTCTGTCTGTTATAACAGGCATATCTCCACGGTTTATCCTGTGCGCGTTAAGTATTATAAGGCTTTCGGTGGACTGGCGGAATATCTGCTCCAGTCTTATCACCGGCACAACGCCTGAGCTTATTATGTCATGGAGCACATTCCCTGCCCCCACCGACGGGAGCTGATCGCTGTCCCCGGCAAATATGACGCGTCCGCCCGGTTTTACCGCTCTTAAAAACGCCGCCATGAGCGAAGTATCTATCATGCTGACCTCGTCCAATATTACGACATCCGCCGAAAGGGGATCATCCTCATCATGCGTGAATATATGGCTGCCCCCTGCCATCTGTGCGCCGAGCAGCCGGTGTATCGTCTTTGCTTCCTTTCCGGAGATCTGCGTCATTCGCTTTGCGGCTCTGCCCGTCGGCGCAGCAAGCGCAACGGAAAGATCCATGCTGTCCATCAGCCGTATTATCGTATTTATCGTAGTCGTTTTTCCCGTTCCCGGTCCGCCGGTAAGTACCATGCAGCCGTCCGTAAGTGCGGTAACGACAGCATCGCGCTGCAGCGGAGCAAGCGTTATGCCCTCTTCCCGTTCAAATTCGGCAATGTCGCTCTCTATATACGAAATGCTTATCGCGCGGCCGACATCAGACGCCGCCATTGCCGCAAGGCGTCGCGCGATATAGCTCTCATCATAATAGAAGCCGTAGAGATAGCATACCTTTTCGCCGTCTATGGTATCTAACATAAAATCCCTTGATTTAATAAGCGACGCGATGCCGTTTTCGACCTCCTCATCGCTTATCTGAAGCTCGTACGCCGCATGCTCGGCAAGCAGATTTTTGGGCATATACACATGACCTCCTGTATACGCCGCCTCTCTTAAAAAGTACAGTATACCGCATCGTATTCTCTTTATCCCGTTTTTTGGCATACCCATGCCGAACGCGATCGCGTCCGCGGTCTTAAACGATATTCCGTCAACATTCTCCGCCAGAGTATACGGGTTTTCCTTTATCCTATCCACCGCGTCCGCGCCAAGCAGCTTATGCACCCTCACAGCCAAATTCGGCGATATGCCGTACTGCTGCAAAAACATTATTATGTTCTGTACCGATCGCTGCTCGTTATATGACTTGCTTATCGTCTTTGCCCTGTCAAGGCTTATTCCCTTTATCTCTGCCAACCTCTCAGGCTCGGTGGCGATGATGTTAAACACATCCTTACCAAATTCGGCAAACAGCTTCTTTGCCGTTGCCTCACGCACGCCTTTTACAGTGCCCGACGACAGATATTTTATTATCGCCTGCTCGTCCGACGGCATGACCGTTTTATAAAGCTCGACCTTGAACTGCTCGCCGTATTCGGGATGCGTCACCCATTGCCCGGTAAGCTCTGCCGCCTCACCCTCATGGATGCCCGGCATATAACCGACAGCATAAAAGCTCCCCTCGCTGACGGAGTTGACCTGACATATAACATATCCGTTATCGGGATTGCTGTATACAATATTCTCGATTTCCGCTTCGATCACAATTCGTTCCATTTGACCACTTCTAATTCATCGTCTATATTAACACCCGTATCCCTGAGCTGCCTTATATATTCTGTCTGTTCCTCTCTTACCGTCTCTCCCGTCACTATAACAGCCGTTCCCGGCGGATACGCCGTAACCGTTTCCTCCGCAACGCGCCTCTGCGCCTTTGCGATGGGTATTCGCTCCGTATCGGCATATCTGGCGCGTGATGGTGAGATAACGCCATCGAATACGGGCGGCACTGTCAGCGCCTGCCGCCGCTGCCGCGCACCTACAAGAGCCGTTATGTCCCTGAGTGCGTCAAATAGCGCCATAAAATCCGAATGCGTATTCCATGGCGTGGCTATCAGAACGACATTTACGCTGTCTGCCATTTCCGCATCTATCCCGAAATGCTCCGACAGCCTATCCGCCGCCTCAGAGCCTGATATGTCATACGCCTCAAAATTAAGAACGATACGCGTAATATCGTCATTTTCCGCCACGCGTATGGCGGTTGCTTTGACGATAGCCTCCTTGAACCGACGGCATTCGTCTGTTACCGCATCATAATTCATTTCCGCCAGCGTCGCTCGCGCTGCGTCCGCAGACGCGGCTATCGGATATGACGGGCTGGAGCTTTGGAACTCACGCAGCGCACGCTGCACGCGGCGCACATCTATCATATCGCTGCAAATGTGCAGATACGCCGCGCCGGTAAGCGCGTTGAGCGTTTTATGCGCGCTGTGGCATACGGCGTCCGCGCCAAGCCCGACCGCCGATGGCGGCAATGCCGTTGAGC
>CAJONM010000145.1 GCA_905235885.1 uncultured Clostridia bacterium | reverse complement strand
GAGAAAACCGAAAAATCCGACAGCCTCCGTATCATCCTCTATATGCCACATACCGCGTTTCATATTGCACACGAGCAGCTCCGTTACGCCGTCCTCTCTTTTTGCGGACGCGTAATATTTATCATTGCCGTATCCGCCGACCGCGGATATATACCGCGTATCGAGCTTATCCGAAAGCTTTATCGGTTGGCTGCCGCCGTAGCAGCAGAAGCCGCTGTGCGATAGGAATATCACCCCGTACGGCGTTACGGCAACCGATCGTCCGTCGATGCAGCCAATGTCATTTATCGTATATATGCTGTAATTGAGCGGATTATTTCCCATTACCACCGATATGCTGTCCTCTTTAAAGGCTAAAAGATCGCTTCCGTATTCGCAAATCGCGGTAAATTTCCCCGGAGTATCGGAAACGAGCCGCGCGGCGTAGCCGTTTGTGATGTCATCGGCGGAAAATGAAAATATATTATCCGACGCCGATGCAAATATCCCGTTTCCCGTAGGTGCCGTTCCCCATATGCGCCCGTTATGCGCGGCGATGTTGTCAAAGTTCCTTTTCTTTTTCATTATCGTTATGCCGCTGCACCAAAGACCCGTCTCATAGTTGAACGCACCTGCCGCGCCGTCCGCTCTTGTAAGAGTGAAATATATCACTGATGATCTGACATGCTGTCCGTATGTTACCGTACTTGTGGGTGTCGGCATCGACGATATGACCGCCTTTACTATCGCCTGTCGCGGTATGCTGTCGGGATCGGCATATTCGTCCGGATCTACGGTGTTGTTTTTCGTAAAATCATAGCCGCTCGTCTGCGCGGTAACGGTAACTATACCCGTTCCCGAATTATAGCTCGTACTCCACACCTGTCCGCTGTCTGTCGCGCCTTCGGGAAATCCCATTATCGTCACCTCATCGCCGACAGAGAAATACCTTGAGAACATATTTACGGTGTTGTCGTAATACGGATAGTATTTAGCATAATACGCGGAATTGGATACCGTATTGCCGTTCGCGTCAAGATATGTATACTCCGAAAGATTACTTCTCGCGCTCCCCATTGCCGTCAATGAGTTATTGTCGCCGCTCGTATACGGCGATACGATGAGATTTGTCATCGCAACGCCTGCCATATCAAAATCATCCGTATCGACATTGTACCAATACATCACCGATATGCTTTCGCCCGACCCGTTTATGATATACAGGTTGCCCTTGCGTATGATCTGCCAGTCAAGAGCCATATCGAGGGTGTCGGTGCCGGACTTTTTCTCACCGTTATAGTAAAACGCACCGTTCATTATCCCCGTAAGTCCCGAAACTGAGGAGGCAGTAGTGGAGTCGGGCGCGGCAACGCACTTTATATCATATTCCGTTTGCGCCATGATCTCCCTCGCGCCCCTGGGCGCGGCGCACGGGTATTCGGAGGAGGACATATTCTCCATATCCTCAAATTCGCCGCGCTCGCCGCGCCGCTGACGGTTAAGCCCGTAGAATGCGGATGTGTTTATGCTTTTATTGGGATGTGAGGCATATATACCGATCTCCATATGTATCACCCCCCAATATCATAATCCTAAAATGGCGTTTATATCGGCGCGTTTTTTGGCATATTGCTTTTCATACTCGTATGCCGCCATGGCAAGCTGCGGATTAATGCTGTAGCCCGACTCTGTTCTGTAATCGGACAGCCACGGCAGCGCCGCCTCATCGCCCTCTGTGAAAAATCCGCGCGATACGGCGTTATCTATCGCTCTGTCGGCATTGGAGAGCTGAGTGTTTAAAAGATCGGCTGCAAGCATATCGCGGTAATACTCCAGCTCTGTGTTGCCTTTTTCTATGTTAAGAGCGTTGAGGGCGTTCTTATATGTATCGTTTATGCGGTTGCGCTCATTCTCCGCCGCTGTCTGCGCCGCCTCACGATCACTCTCGTCTATATACTGCCTTTGCTTGCGCTCAGCTGCTCCGGCGGCTGTGATCCTGTCACGCGCGTCGCTGTCGGCATCGTAGAGCCTGTTATAATATTCATCCGCAAGGCCGCTCAGAAGCTTTGCCGTATTGCTGAGCCTGTCTGTTTCGCCGCTGTATCGCGTATATGCCTTGTCCGCAAGCTCAGGTATCATATCGGTAAGCCTTGACAGGTAATTGTTCCTGTTTGCCATCGCCTCCGCCAATACCGCGCCCGACGCGCCGGTGACAGATGTATTGTTATCGTTGAGCACCTTGCGGAACGCCCTGTCCGCCTCGCGCTCATATTGATTTTTATATGCCTGATATACAGGGTCGGTATCGGGATCGTATCTGAACGCGGCACGCTCGGACAGAGCGCGGAGCGCGTCATCTGCCTGTCTGCCGTACCTGTTCTCCGTTGCGGCGACAATGTTGGCATTGCCCTTAATGCCGGATGCACTTTCCATATCGGCTATGGCTCTGTCCGCGTCATATTTCTTCACATATGCTATACCGTTTTCGATATACTGCGGTCTTATCGCCGTACCGCCGATTATAACATCGCTCCCGTCCCAGTCGATAACGCCCGAATATCCCTTGGACGCGGCATAGTCTCTGGCGGCAACAACGCCGTTGGGATCCGGTGCGGCGCTTACGCCGTCCTTGATACCCGATGCTATCGTTCCGCCTTTGTTTACATACTTTGAAAACTCCTTTGCGCCTGTCTTTACATATCCGCCGTTTCCCGTTACGGTAGTACCGTTATATACCTCGGATCTTTTCTTGTTCGGCTGAAATATCACCTGCTCCATCGCTCTCTCCTTTCTCGCCGCTCTCCGCATAGCTGCCGCTTAATTTCTGCAGATCGGAAATAAGCCGTTCCTTGCCGTCGAAATTCATATTTTTGAGCGCGGTTATGGACATTGCCGCATTTTGCGGAGCGAGCATACCGCTGTTGTAGAATGTCATGATAGTCTCGTTCATGACCTCTCTCGAATACGGATTTTCACGCTGCGGAATGACATCGATATCAAATATTATCTTCGAGAGCGCTACGCCCTCGTCTGTCCATTCCTCCTTGTACATCATCGAATTGCACAGAGCCGCGAATTGCTTTTGCCCCATCTCATCTGTTATGCGGTATGTACGCTCCTTATCGTAAAACTGACGCATGATCTCTATCATCATATACACGATCCGCTTGTACGCGTCATATGTATCGTTTACGAGCGCTCTTGTCCGCTTCTCGCCGGCTTGCTGGAGCGTCTGTATCGCCGATGCTGCCGTTACGCCGCCGCTGGTCGAGCCCTGCTGAAAATCGCGGTTGGCAAGTATCTCCTTGAGCTCTTCCTTTTTGAATTCCCTGTGCGTAATGCAGTATTCGCTCATGGCGGATTTGTCTATCGGCTTTATCGCATCCGTCTCGCCCTCATAATGTACGATATTTTTTGACAGATCCCGAAATTCGTTCTCATCT
>CAJONM010000144.1 GCA_905235885.1 uncultured Clostridia bacterium | reverse complement strand
CTTCTCGCCGTAATACTGCATCGCCGCGACAGATGGGACGATGGCGCGTTCTGTTTTTATATCCTCGCGGCGGAATATGTCCGCCGTTTTTGTAACTATCTCGGTATCGCCGCCCATGCCACCAAGCTCGTCCGCTACCTTCTTCGGCACATACAGCCGCTTTATGCCGCCCTCGTTTATTAGCGCGACCGCCTGCTGATGCGTTGCCGCCTCGGCTGTAAGATACATTTCCTGTGTCGGCTTTTGTTTCTTTAACCGCTTCTCCGGCTCCCTCACAGGTGCGCGGTGTATGGCAGTACGCATTTTTAAAAGCTTATCGCATACATCCCGCCGCGCGGCGTTTACATCCCTTATCGGGATGATCGCGCCATCTCCGACCTCGACCGTTATGTCATCGGCAATGAACGGAGTTTGTCCGAGCTTTGATAGCTGCTCACGCAGCCGCTCCTCAAACCGCACCGCCGTTCGCGCCGTTTCCGCCGTTTCGCAGCCCTCCGACTCGGCGTAATTGCCGTCATAGTCATATGCCGCAACGCGCAGCCTGCCGCCGATCTCAAGCGATGCGAAAATGTGTATCGGCACACGCCGCAATATTTCGCCCGACGCGCGTTTTTTTGCCGCGTCCGTATATACGCCCGGCGCGTTGTTGGACGGATCACCATACGCCATCATATCCGCGCCTGTCTGTGCTGTCAGATACCCGTCCGTAAAGCCCGAACGCGAGAACGCGTCCTCAAGCTCTTTCATATCCGCCGCGCTTACGCGTTGGGGCATATCCAGATACTTCCTGTACACGCCCGTTACCGCGCTTACATATTCGGGGCTTTTAAGCCTGCCCTCTATCTTCAGCGATGCTACTCCGGCTTTTTTAAGCTGATTGAGATGCTCTATAAGCGCCATATCTTTCGGGCTCAAAATATATCCGCTGCCGTATTCCCTGCCGCCGACCGTAAGCGTATACGGCAGCCGGCACGGCTGCGCACATCTGCCTCTGTTTCCGCTTCTGCCGCCCAGCACGCTCGACATAAGGCATTGTCCCGAATAGCACATACATATCGCGCCATGGACAAACACCTCGACCTCTATATCTACCTTATTCGTTATCTCCGTTATTTCATCAAGGCTCAGCTCACGCGCCGCCACGATGCGCGAAAAGCCGCGCTCTTTAAGATATGCCGCGCCCTCGGTGGATGTGACGGTCATTTGTGTGCTTGCGTGCAGCTCAAGCTCCGGCATCGCGCGGCGTATCATCGCCGCCAGTCCGAGATCCTGCACGATCACCGCGTCAACGCCGGCTGCATATGCCGCCGATACCGTTTTAAACGCCGCGTCAAGCTCGCGCTCCTTTATAAGCGTGTTTACCGCGCAATGCGTTTTTACATCGTATGCGCGGCAGTATGCCACCGCCTCTTTCATCTCCTCCTCGCTGAAATTGCCTGCTCCGGCTCGCGCGGAGAAATCCGATGCGCCGAAATATACCGCGTCCGCACCGGACTGTACGGCAGCGATGAGCGATCGCATTGACCCTGCCGGAGACAGCAGCTCCATTTTGCCCGTCATTTCGATTCGAGCATATCGAGCAATTCCTTTTCGCGGAGCGCAAACTCACTGCGCTGTTTTCTTATCTGATCCTCTTTCATGCTGATCTGCCCTTCAAGGAATTTTATTTTTTCTTCAGTCTCGTCAAGGACCTTCTGCGTTATCGCCAGCTCCTCGGCTGTCTGCTCAGCAGTTCCGCTGTTTTTCTGCTCGATCGCTTTCATCTCGCTCAATTCGCTTTCAAGATGTTTTATTCTCGTTAAAAGCTCTGATATTTTATCTGAGGGCTGACCGCTGCCGAGAAGCTTGAAATACTCGTCGCATATATTGAGCGCGGCAAGAACTATGGGCTTTTCGCCTGTTACATGGCTGCCCTCGCTTATGACAAGATTTACCTTTTCATTTACATAGTCGCACAAGCTCTTGATATATTCTATATCCTCGTCCGCGACAACGGTATATATTCGTGAGTTAATGGTTATGTTCAGCTTATTCATATGTGTATCTCCCTTCCTACCTGCTTATTATATTCAAATCTCTTGCAAGGTAATCGCTTATCGGCACAGAACCGAAATTTTCGACCCGTTTTCCGTCCATGTAGAATTGCACCTGGCTTATCGATTCGATCTCCGTAAGCGTATTTACGATCGAATAGATGACAAGCCGCTCATGGTCGCCGCCGCCGATGTTTTCCTTTATGAAGCTCGATTTAAAATTGAGGTAGCATATCATATCGTCGACATCAACGGATATAAGCACCGTATTTTTCGACAGCAGCGGCTGTCCCTCGCCCGTTTTCGGGCCTTTTATAAGCTCGTTTATTATATACTGCTCTATCGGCTGCTGATCGGTGATTTTTATCGTCCGCTCCTCGCTTATGAGCGATTTTTCCGACCTATCGGCGAAATACAGCACAATATCGCGCATTTCGCTTGAATACTCCTCGTCCTCAAGGTTGATATCGGAGGCGGAAATAAAACCAAGCTCATTTCCGTCGCGGTCTGTGACGGGTGCGCCGCCGACTGTAACCTTGACCTCGGACACGCAGCCCGTTGAGCAAAGTGTCTTTACGACGGCATATGTCTCTAATACATTCCGAACAGCGTCATCGGTTATAAAGTCATCCGAGAAGTCCACAATAAACCTCGTTGCGCCGTCCCATTGCATCAGCTTTACAATAGCGGATCTGGGGATGCACCTGTTTTTGTGCGGCGTGGTAGGTCCGCGCATAAGCTGGGTAACGGTGTTGCGGAGCAGGTCGCTGTCATCGCGATAGCGTATGCTTCGCGTTTCGGCGACAATGCCGGTGTTATCCTCGTTCATAAAATACAGATCCACATTTTGCGCGAGCAGCGAACGGTCATAGTTTATATGCGCTATCACCCCCACCGCCACTGCCGCGGCGGCGGCGAGCATCGCAAGTATGGCGACGACTGTTTTTTTTCTGCTTTTACTCATGCTTTGTCACCCCCTGCGCGATTGGCAGCGTGATCACAAATACACTGCCTCCTTCGGTGCCGTCCCTGACCTCTATCTTGCCGTTATGAAGCAGGATGGCCTCCTTCGTTATCGCAAGTCCGAGTCCCGTACCGCCCGTATCGCGCGCACGCGAATCGTCAAGGCGGTAGAAGCGGTCAAACACCTTTGTTTTTTCCGCGTCCGGTATGCCGGGACCGTTATCCTCGACCTCTACCGCACATTCAGCAGCAGTGCGCTTTATGCGTACCGTTACCTTGCCGCCGTCGGGCGTGTATTTAATGGCGTTCTCCGCTATGTTATACACCGATTCATATATCTTATCGTAATCGACCTCGATAAGCTCATTGGGCATATCCGACGGCTCGAATGTCAGCTCTATATTTTTCTCATTCGCAATTTTCTCAAGACTTCGTACAACGCCCATCGACAGCGCCGTTATATCCACGCTGCTCCTTGTAAGAGCCGTTGACGCGTCAAGGCGGCTGAGCGTAAGAAGTCGGTTTATGAGCCTTGTGAGCCTGTCTATCTCTTCGCTCATATCGTTTAGAAATTCGCGTATGGTGTCTATATCGGGATTGTCCGCCGCCACAAGGCTGTCGCAAAGCAGCTTTATCCCTGCCATGGGCGTTTTCAGCTCATGCGATACATCGGAAACGAAATTTTTTCTCTTTTCCTCAAACGCCTCCAGCTCATCGCACATATAGTTGAGCGCCTCGCCCATCTGCGCGATCTCGCTCATGCCCTTGATCCTTGCTCTGCGGCTGAAATCGCCCTTGGATATAGCTCGCGCTATTTCCTTGAACTCGGCGATCGGCTGGGTGATTATGTAGCTTACGAACGCGCTTATGATACCCATCAATATGATAAGCAGCACGCAGAAAATTATAAGGCTCGTCCTTATTGTGGCAATCGTCTCGTTTATTGACGACACATTTTCCGCCAGATACACGCCGCCGACTATCTCGCCGTCATACTCTATAGGTACTGAAACGGTTATGGTCGTGCCGCTGTCGGAGTCAAAGGACGAGTCCGCCTGCTCTCCGTCAAGAGCAGTTTTGAGCACGCTGCGCATGAACACCTTACCCGTCATATTGCCCTCGCTGTTTGTGTCGTATATGACGATATACGCCGCGTTTGTGACAACGCCGCGGATATTCGTACCGGCGAGCATTCTCTCGGTGATGTCCTGAGCGCGCAGCGTCATTATATTGTCATTTTGCGCATCCCATATATTCGACACCGACTGTGATATGATGTTCGCCTTTGAATAGAGATGTATCGTTCTTTCCGAATACAGATTATCGGTAAGTATCCCCAATATATATGCGTTCATCAGTATCAGCGTGATCATCGTAACGGCAATGTATGTGGAGATCATGACAAACCGGATATTGTGCGTCCATTTATAAAGTATTCTGCCTGCCGTCCTTGTTAAATCAAGCTTCTTTATAGTAATAACCTACACCCCATTTTGTTTTAAGATAGCGCGGCTCTGCCGGATTTTCCTCGATCTTCTCGCGCAGTCGGCGCATATGCACATCTATGGTGCGTTCCTCACTCGGATAGCCTATGCCCCAGAGCATATCAAGGAGCTGCTCTCTTGTGTATACTCTGTCGGGATTTTTTACAAACAGCTCCAGAAGGTCGAACTCCTTGCCCGTCAGCTCAACATCCCTCTCGCGCACTTTTGCGCGGCGGAAATTGTAATCGAGCGTTATATCGCCCGATACGACAAGCTTGCTGCTGTCGCCTTTGGGCGCAGGGCTGATCCGGCGCAGGATCGCCTTTATCCTCGCGGTTACCTCGCGTATATTAAACGGCTTTGTTATATAATCATCGGCGCCGTATTCAAGACCTAATATCTTGTCTACATCCTCGCTCTTTGCCGTAAGCATTATTATCGGAACATTGGAAAAGCTGCGTATTTCGCGGCAGGCAGTAAATCCGTCCTTTTTCGGCAGCATAATATCAAGCAGTATCAGCTCGATGCTCGCGTCATGCGCCAGGCGCACCGCCTCTTCGCCGTCGGAGGCGGTTATGACCTGATACCCCTCCTGCTCCAGATTGAATTTTATGCCCTTTACCAAAAGCTTTTCATCGTCAACGACCAGTACCTTCATAGCTTAGTCACTCGGCTCCTTTCAAAACAGATAATTCTTTAAATCAATCATAGATATAGAACTCCCATTTAATTATATCAGCTACGCGTGAAAATTTCCATAGTTTTTGGAAAAAATTTTTAAAAAATTTATTTTGCTGTTGCAATTTTTTGTCTTATTTTGTATAATAAACATATTGCACAACATAATAAGGAAAAAGGAGTGTTTCTATGTCGTACAAAAAAGCACTGGCGGCTGTGATCGCGGCAATGTGTCTGGCGGCAAGCGCGGTAACGGGACTTGCTGATCCCGACCCGACCGAGCAGCCGGAGAGTGAGTCTCCCCCGTCACAGGCGGATATATATATGGACTCTGCGGACCTCGTCGCGCCGGACACATCACACGCGGAGGCGGCGCTCTTGATGGATATGCGATCGGGCAGGCTGATATACGGAAAAAACACAACGGAGCGGCTGTATCCGGCAAGCACAACGAAAATGATGACGGGCATACTTGCTCTTGAAAGCCCAATGATGGGCGATACCGTCACCGCAACATATGAGGCGCTTCAGTCGATAACTCTTGAAGACTCGCATATGGGCATACTTATAGGCGAAAACCTGACGATGACCGATCTTTTAAACGGCACACTCGTATACAGTGCCAATGACGCGGCAAATGTCATTGCCGTCCATGTCGGCGGCTCGATACAAGCGTTTGTGGATATGATGAACGCAAAAGCGCAGGAGCTGGGCATGGAAAACACGCATTTTCAGAACCCATGCGGCGTGCATGATGACAACCACTATACGACCGCGGAGGATCTGGCGATACTTGCGCGGTACTGTATGCAAAACGAGACCTTCCGCGAGATAGTGGCAAAGCCGTCATATCATATCGACCCGACAAACAAATACGGTCTGAACCGCGATCTGCCGTCGACAAACCTGTTCCTGAATACGGCGCGGTCGGCGTATTATATATACACGCCATGCACAGGCATAAAGACCGGCACAACGGAAGCGGCGGGGCATTGCCTTGTCGCATCGGCGGAATATAATGAGCTGAGCCTGTTGTCGGTAGTGCTTAAATGTGACGATACCGATGTCAAGGAGCACGCATACTCATATATTATTTCAAGGGATCTGTTTGATTTCGGCTTCAACAATTACGAATCGGGTACGATCGCGGCAGTCGGCTCTATAATCGCCGACTCACGCGTAGCGGAGGCAAAGAAGGATAAGCGCGTAACGCTTACCGTAGATCAGGACATAGCCGCGCTCATGCCGATAGGCAGCGATATAACGGCTGATGTAGAGCCGATAATAAATATCCCGGACGAGCTTAAAGCGCCGATTGCAAAGGGAGATGTAGTCGGTACGGTATCGTATGTATATAACGATACGGAAATAGGCAGTGCAAATCTCATAGCTGCAAATGATGTGGAGCGCGACATATTCAAGCATATTTTTAACACGATATTGAGCATCATCCTCAATCCGCTGATACTGATACCGGTCGTATTCATAATAATCATCGCAATGATAGCGCGGTCACGGCGGCAGCGTAGGGAGCGCAAGAGTAAGCTGCAACAGATGCGG
>CAJONM010000143.1 GCA_905235885.1 uncultured Clostridia bacterium | reverse complement strand
CGACGGAAATGCCACTATTACTAAGCATAATAAAATTGTTGATAACTATACATCCGAAAAGAACATTCTTATAGCTGATATTTGGGCATTTTTAATGGGCGAAAACGAAATGTTGATTTCTGGGTATTTAAATGATATAGAGGACTTTGCCAAAGCCCAAAAGGGTATCCAAAAGGGAATTGATATATGTAAACAACAGTTGGATGATTTGGGTGGTAAGATTGTCAAAGCTGGAAAGAATATTACAAGCGTTCAGCCAACAGTCGATGAAATCAATCATTCTTTGAAAAGTTATGGTTTCACAAACTTCAAAATTGTACCTTCCCAAACTCATCCAAACTCCTATCAAATACAACGTATGGATGGTACTCTCGCAGCCAACACATTGAGCGAGGGCGAAGAAACATTTATATCGTTCTTATATTTTTTGCAATTCGCAAAAGGCTCAGTTGATATTGCAAAAGTTTCTAGTCGTAAAATCTTAGTGTTGGATGATCCGATTTGTAGCCTTGACAGTACGGTTCTGTACATAGTAAGTTCTCTGGTTAAAGGCTTAATAAAAGATGTTCGTGATGGGAATTCTGATGTAGAGCAGATTTTTATTCTCACACATAATGTGTTTTTTCATAAGGAAACCTCTTTTATTGATCGCAGAACCGAATTTTGTAATGATATACACTATTGGACCATAAGTAAAGACAATAATATATCTTCAATCAGGGCATACGGAAGAAATAATCCAATAAAATCATCGTATGAATTGTTGTGGCAAGAACTTAAGAACAATACGAATGCTACGCTTATTACAACACAAAACATTATGCGAAGAATTCTAGAAAACTATTTCAGTATTCTCGGCAAAACAAAGGATGATGCAATCGAAAATTCATTCCCTACAATAGAAGAAAAGATGATATGTCGTTCTTTGCTGAGTTGGATAAATGATGGATCGCATACTATTCCCGATGATTTATATATTGATAGCTATACGGATTCAATTGAGCGATACAAACAAGTTTTCAAAGATGTATTCGTCAAAATGGGGCACGAAGCTCACTATAAAATGATGATGGGAGAAGCGTAAATTCACTTGTATTTCTTGTGTTTTCTGGCAACAATATGGCAACAAAAAATCAGATAGTCCATAGGTAATGGATAATTCAAATAACTAAAATAACTCGTGATAAATCATCTAAACAAATTTGTTTAAAGTGTGTTTATCAAGAGCGAATGGGAATAATGAATTGAAACTCTAAAACCCAATAAATTAATAAAGCTGTTATCACACCCGATAAGAAAGTGATCCGTTTTATATATAAGGCGGATCCCTTTATTTGTATGAAAATCATATAAAAAGGTTGAAAATACATAGATATTGTGTTATTATAATAAACGGGGAAAGAATAAAATCATTGCCATTACAAATGAGAATGGAGATTGCTATGAAAACGGCATTAGAATACGGAATTATGGGTTGCGAGACCATAATGAGAACAACGGACGCGTCAGATCTGAAACCACTGGGGCATTGGCATTATCATCAGGGAGTGTTTCTTTCGGGAATGGAGCATATATATGCGCTATGCAGCAAAGAACAGCTTGCAAAATACATAAAGGATTATGTCGACAGTAGGATAAGACCGGACGGAACGATAGATCATTACAGCCGCGATATGCTTGATGATATGCAGCCGGGCATATTACTGTTCAGACTGATCGATGAAACGGGCGATGAAAAATATAAAATCGCTCTTGATACCATTATGGATCATTTAAAAAACTGGAGCTGTAATCCCGACGGCGGATATTGGCATCGTCTTTCGGGACATGGGCAAAATGAGATGTGGCTTGACAGCCTGTATATGGGCTGCCCTGTGCAGGCAATGTACGCAAAGCGGTACGATAAGCCTGAGCTGTTTGATACTGTTGTAGGACAGGCTGTACTTATGAGAGAGAAGATGACGGACAAGAACAACAGGCTCTTGCGCCATGCTTGGAATTATTACGGCGCGGCGCCATGGTGCGATCCTGAAACGGGGCTGTCATCGGTAGCATGGGGAAGGGCTATCGGTTGGTATGTTACGGCTGTACTGGATATATACCAAAATATGCCCGAAGATCATCCTAAACGGGCTGTGCTTGCAACTATCGAACGGGAAATTATAGATACTCTTATCAGATACAGAGACAGAGATACATATATGTGGCATCAAGTTGTAAATATGCCTAAAATGCCCGACAATTGGCTTGAGTCGTCCTGCTCCTGTCTTTTCACATACGCTATGGCAAGAGGTGCAAGACTTGGCATTCTGGATGAAAAATATATTGAACGCGCGAAGGAGTCGTTTAGGGGGATAATCACACACAGTGTAGATATTTGGCGCGACAACCTTATAGTTGAGCGCGTATGTGTAGGCACTGGCGTGGGTGAATACAGTCATTATGTAAACAGACCCACTGCATCAAATGATCTGCACGGAATAGGTGTATTTCTTCTCATGTGCGGAGAAATGGCAAAGCACGGGATCTGAACTGTAAATAAGGGGAATAGCAATGAAGATAAAAGATATATGCGGAACTTGGAAATACCTTGACAAGGACGGCAGAAGCGGCGATTTTAATCTACCCGGAAGCACCTGTGAAAACAGTATCGGAAAGAAACAGGAGTATTATTCGGATCTTTGCAAAGAAGCTGTAAGAGCACCGCGAGAGCGATATGAATATATCGCTCCGATCTATGTGCAGCGCGAAGTGGAAATACCAAACGACTGGGAAGGAAAGCATATAACGCTTTTTCTCGAACGCGTAAATATCGCGCCAAGGCTGTGGATAGATGAGACCGAGATAGAACGAGGTATAATCGGTCTGAGTACACCGCATACATATAATTTGGGTAAAAATATACATCCCGGCAAGCATATAATAAAACTTTGCATAGATAACCGTAATCTTTTAAATATCGATAATATGGCAAGCGGATACAGTATAGATACCCAAGGCTATTGGAACGGGATAATAGGGCGTATAGAGCTGCGCTGTGAGGAAAACACGCATATAGATGATATACAGGTATACCCCGACAAAACAGGCATAACCGTCAGAGTTGTTCCGACAAGCCCGACATATTCGCCTACAGAACAAAACGATGCGGAGTTTATATTATCGGTAACGCCACCAGATGGAAAGCGGCATAAAGAAGCCGTATTTAATAGAAAGCTTTTTAATTCTCGCGAACCAGTTTATTTAAGATATGATATTACAGAGCCTCAATATTGGAACGAGTTCAACCCGAATTTATATACGCTTGACATAACCTATAAATGCTTGGGAGTAACTGACAAAAAATCACTTAAATTCGGTATGCGCACAGTCAAGTCGGAAAATAAAAAGCTATTAATAAACGACAGACAAATATCGTTGCGAGGGACAATTGATTGCGCGCAGTATCCACTGACGGGATATCCTCCTATGGATATAGATGTATGGAGAAAGAATTTCTCCATAGTAAAAGACTATGGTCTGAACCATGTCAGATTTCATGCGTGGTGTCCGCCTGAATGCGCGTTTTGCGCGGCAGATGAGCTGGGCATTTATATATCCGTTGAAATGCCGCTTTGGCTAAATCATGATGTATGTGAGCTGGAATTCGGGGATGATCCCATTCATAAAGAATACTATATGAACGAGGCATTCCGTATTTCAGATACATACGGTAACCATCCGTCATTTATAATGTTTTCTTGCGGCAATGAAAATATGGGGGATTTTGCGTCCTTAGAGCGCATAATAACAGCTATAAAGGCGTATGATAATCGCCATATTTATACGATTACATCGAATTTTGATCATAATATACTGTCTTGCGAGGACTATCTGTGCGCATTTGATGCCGGCGGTAACCATGTCCGTTTGCAGAATATGCAGGACAAAGCGGCGATCGACACTTGTCTTGACTACAGTAAAGCCGTATCGGAGGCGCCTGTGCCGATAATATCATTTGAAGTCGGTCAGTATGCCGTATATCCGAATGTCGATATATGTGAGAAATACAACGGTAATATAATGCCTACAAATTTTGATGCCATTCGTAAGAAGATGATAGAAAAAGGGGTATATGAGAGGTTAAACGATTATATACAGGCATCAGGAGATATGGCGGTAAAGCTTTATAAGGAGGATATTGAAGCCGCACTTCGCACAAAGGATTTTGGGGGTTTTGAGCTTCTGTCACTCATTGACTATACAGGGCAAAGCACTGCAACAGTTGGGATACTTGATGTTTTATATGAGAGCAAGGGGCTTGTTTCTCCGTCCGATTGGCGCGGATTTTGTGACGATGTTGTGCCGCTGTTTAAGGCAAAGCGAGTTTTCCGGAATACCGATACGCTTACCGCTGAGCTTGATATGTATAATTTCGGAGAGCAGACGATAGAAAAGTCGCTTTATGAGGTGCGGATATATCAAGGCGATGAAATATTTTATAAATCTGATACATATGACACTGTCATTAATGTTCCTCTTGATGGAATATCGGCTTCAACAAAACTTGATGTTCATGTAACGGTTTGCGGTCATACAAACAAATGGCGTGTTTATGTATTTGTACAGCCGGAACTCAAAGCAGATGTAAAAATAATCAACACTCAAAATGAGCTTGAGCAAATTATCAAAACAGGCGGACGGGCAATAGTGACAGGTGGCGCATTTGAGTTTGCCATGCGTGGGAGCTTCATTCCCGTATTCTGGTCGCCTGTGCATTTCCCATCACCAAACCCGTGCGGAGCGATAATAGATCATAATCATCCGATATTTGCCGCGTTCCCCACAGACAAATATCCTGATTATCAATGGAAACCGCTCATGGATAAGTCCGTAAATATGGATCTGTCAAGATTTCAGTATAAAGTAAGGCCGATAGTTGATATTGTACCGAATTTTATCGAAATTGTTGCTGCATCGCCGCTTTTTGAGACCACAATCGGAAATGCGCGGCTGCTGTTTTGCGGATTGGATCTGTCGGGTGATGATATATCAACAATAAGCTTCAGATCGGCGATCATCAACTATATTTCGTCTTGACAAAACGAAAATGATATATTAAAATATAAGATGTGAAATTTTAAAATACGGAGTGATAATTTTGGATATAAGCATAAAAAGAGACGGGCTGACGCTCAAAGGAACACTTATGAAACCTTCGGGCGTGGACAAATGTCCGATCGCGGTCATATTTCATGGGCTTATGGGAAGCAGAAACTCGGATATGCACAACGCCATAGCTCAAAAACTTCTTGAAAAGAATATAGCATCTGTACGGTTTGATTTTGAAGGTCATGGCGAGAGCGACGGCGATTTTGAAGAAATGACGATATACGGCGAGTTATTGGACGCGGCAAAAATAATGGAATATGTCTCCTCGCTTGATTTTGTATCCGATATATACATCACCGGTCATTCACAGGGCGGACTTGTCGGCGGAATGACTGCAGGATTTTTCAGAGAACGCGTATCAAAGCTTGTTCTGCTCGCGCCTGCCGCCACGATAAAGGACGATGCGATCAGGGGTACATGTTTCGGAAAGTTTTATGATACATATAATCTACCCGATCATATCGAAATGATAGATATCGACGGCAAAAGCTATAATCTCGGACAAACATATATGCGTATAGCCAAAACATTGCCGATATACGAAACAACATCAATGTTCAAGGGAAAGACACTTATAATACATGGCACGCACGATGACGCGGTAGGGCTTATCGGCTCGGAGCGATATAAAGAATGTATGGATAATGTAACGCTTCACATAATAGACGGAGAAACACACGGCTTGAATGCATTTTCTTTTGATGCGGTCGTAGATGAGGTCGTTGAGTTTCTGGCGAATTGATCATAATATTGGATTAAAGGAACAGTTATGGCTACATCAAAGATAACCAAGGAGCAATGGGCGGTATCGGAAAAATATATTGCCAAAATAAAGGCAGACAATGCTAATTTTGCGATGCAAAACGGACGGCAGCGCCTGGCACATACCGAAACATACGGCTGTCAGCAAAATGTCAACGATACCGAAAGGATCCGCGGTATGCTCAAGTCCGCCGGCTTTGGATTTACCGATAAAGCCGAGGATGCCGATATTGTTATATATAATACCTGTGCGGTACGAGAAAATGCGGAGCAAAGAGTATTCGGCAGACTGGGAATATTAAAGCACATTAAAGAACAAAAGCCGGATATGCTCATTGCTGTATGCGGATGCATGGTTCAGCAGGAGCATATAACGAAAAAAATAAAAAAAGTCCACGACCATGTTGATCTCATCTTCGGTACTCACGCGCTGTGGCGTATGCCTGAGCTGCTCTACAGAACAATGACCGAGACTGGGATCGTGATTGACATTGCCTCCGAGGATGGGACAATATCGGAGGATATTCCGATATTACGCGATAAAAATGAAAAGGCATGGGTATCGGTAATGTACGGGTGCAATAATTTTTGCACCTACTGCATTGTTCCGTATGTAAGAGGTCGCCAGAGAAGCCGTATGCCGAACGATATTTTAAATGAGATCAATTGCCTTGTTAAAAACGGCACGACCGAGATCTCGCTCTTGGGGCAGAATGTCAATTCATACGGTAAGGATCTGGGGCTTGATATAGATTTTGCTGATCTGTTGAAAATGGTAAATGATATTGACGGCGTGCGCCGTATACGCTTTATGACATCGCATCCCAAAGATCTGAGCGATAAGCTGATATATACGATGCGTGACTGTGATAAAATATGCAAGCACCTGCATCTTCCGTTCCAATCAGGCTCGGACAAGGTGTTGAAGCAAATGAACAGGCATTATACAAAAGCGCAGTATATAGCCATGATAGATAAGATAAAAAAAGAAATACCTCAAATCACACTAACTACCGATGTAATAGTCGGATTTCCGACGGAAACTAATGAGGATTTTCTGGAAACGATGGATATAATCAATTATGTCCGTTATGACAGTATATTTTCATTTATCTATTCGCGCAGAGAGGGGACGCCCGCGGCAAAGCTCGATTTTGTGCTGACAGACGAGGAGATCCACAAGAATTTTGATGAACTTCTACGGGTACAAAATCAGATATGCAAGGAAAAAAATCTTGAATATGAGGGTAGAACAGAGCTTGTGCTTGCAGACGGTATCAGCAAGACAGACAGCTCATTAATGAGCGGCAGAACCGATGGCGGTAAGATCGTTAATTTTACCGGCACACCGGATATGATAGGTAAATATATAAATGTAAAAATAACAGAGGCTAAGCAATGGAGTTTGAGAGGAGAAATCATAAAATGACAGTTATTGAAAAAACAAGAGAATTAGGCGAGCTATTGCGCGAATGTGATGAAATGAAGGCATATAAAGAAGCGGAAGCTGCGCAAAAATCCGATGAAGCGTCACAGGAATATATGAGAGAATTTAACCTTAACAGGTTAAATCTTGCCCGCGATATGCAGGCAGGAAAGATCTCACGCGAGGACGCTATTGCAAAAAATAATGAAGCATATGAGGAGCTTATAAAAAAATCGCCGCTCATAAACGATTATGTCCAAAAAAAAGCGGCTTTCGATAGGCTTGTGGATCAGGTAAATCAGATAATCAATTTCTATATCACAGGATCAACGGGCGGATGCTCTCATGATTGCAGCTCGTGCGGTGGGGGATGCGCCTGATGGCAGGGAAACTGTCACCTATGATGGTGCATTACCTGAAGGTGAAGGACGAATACCCCGATTGTATAGTGTTCTATCGTCTCGGTGATTTTTACGAGATGTTTTTTGGTGATGCCATAACCGCCTCGCGAGAGCTTGAGCTTACACTTACAGGCCGCGACTGCGGCATGGAGGAACGCGCGCCTATGTGCGGCGTTCCGTTCCACAGCGCGGATCAGTATATATCAAGGCTTATATCCTCCGGCTATAAGGTCGCTATATGCGAACAAATGGAGGATGCCAAGCTTGCAAAAGGCATGGTAAATCGCGAGGTCATAAGAGTAATAACTCCCGGCACAGCGACAGATGAAACGATGCTTGAGGACGGCAGCAATAATTATCTTGTTGTCATGTATATGAACGGGCAACGCGTGGGATTTGCCGCCTCTGATGCGTCTACGGGTGAAATGTCGGCAACAGAACTGAGCATAAACCATATTCTTGATGAGCTTGCAAGCTATTCTCCCAAGGAGATCATCGTAAACAATGAGTTCAGCAGTGAGCTTGAAGCATTGATCGAGAATAATATGAACCTCAAATGCGAAAGACGCGACGATATGTTTTCCGATAAATACGCCGAGGTAATAGAAAAGCAATTCAAGCGATCTGTTTCCGATCTCAAGCTCGATAATAAAACAGAAGCTTGTATGGCGATATGCGGAGCGATAAATTATACATTATACACTCAAAGGACAAGCATCGATTATATTAATAAAATTTCAGTATACGAAAAAGAAAACTATATGGAGCTTGACTTTGCCACACGCCGAAATCTTGAGATCACAGAAACGATGCGTGATAAGGCAAAGAGAGGCTCTCTTTTCGGTGTGCTCGATAAAACTAAAACCGCTATGGGCAGGCGTATGCTGAGATCCTGGCTTGAACGACCTCTTCTGAACACACTGACTATCAATCAGAGATTGCTGTCGGTAAAGGAGCTTACCGATAATGCTATTTTAAGAGATGATATAGAAGAAACGCTTTCAAAAACATATGATATTTCGCGTATAATAAGTCGTATTGCGCTTAAAACGGTCACACCAAAGGATATGATAGCACTTAAAGAAACTCTTCTTCAGCTGCCGTCGCTTGAATACAGGCTATCCGAACTTAAATCTCCTATGTTTGAAGCGATGTATAAACATTTCGACATTCTCGAAGATGTTGCATCTCTTATCGACTCGGCTATAGACGAGGAAAAAGCTACAGCTATCATCCGCGACGGAGGAATGATAAAGAAAGGCTACAATGCCGAGGCGGATGAGCTGAGAAATGCAAAATCAAACGGCAAACAATGGCTTGACGAGGTGGAGACGGAGGAGCGCGAGAGAACCGGCATTCCAAAGCTGAGAACAGGCTATAACCGCGTGTTCGGTTACTATATAGAGGTGACGAACTCATACAAGGACAAGGTACCGCAGGATTATATCAGAAAACAGACCCTGAGTAATGCCGAAAGGTATATAACGCCTAAGCTCAAGGAAATAGAAAGCACAATTCTCGGTGCTTCCGAACGCCTGATAGCTCTTGAGATCGAGTTATTCAATGAGCTTCGCGACAAGCTTGTCTTAATGCTTGACAGGATGAAAAAGGCGGCAAATATTATCGCGCTTACGGATGTTTTATGCTCCCTTGCCACTGTTGCCGCACGAAATAACTATTGTATGCCGGAAGTTACCGATTCAAGCGTTATTGATATAAAGGATGCCAGACATCCCGTTGTGGAAGCGATCTCGCGAAACAATATATTTGTTCCAAACGACAGCTATCTGGACTGCGACAGCAACCGTATGCTTATAATAACGGGTCCGAATATGGCAGGAAAATCGACATATATGCGCCAAACGGCTGTAATTATTCTTATGGCTCAGATAGGCAGCTTTGTTCCGGCTTCATCGGCGCGAATAGGTATTGCCGACAGAATATTTACACGAGTCGGAGCAAGCGATGATATAGCATCCGGGCAAAGTACATTTATGCTCGAAATGACGGAAGTGAGCAACATACTGAAAAATGCGACAAAGAAATCGTTTATTATTCTTGACGAGATAGGCAGAGGCACCAGCACATATGACGGCTTATCCATTGCATGGGCTGTTGCCGAGTATATTCACAACAAGAAAAAGATTGGCGCAAGAACGATGTTTGCTACGCATTATCATGAGCTTACAGAGCTTGAGAACACGCTCGACGGCGTGAAAAATTACCGAATTGCCGTAAAAAAACGAGGCGATGACATAACCTTTTTGCGTCGCATCGTAAGAGGCGGAGCGGATGAAAGCTATGGTATTGAGGTCGCCGCGCTTGCAGGTGTGCCGAATGAGGTCATATCCGCCTCTAAGCGCATTTTAGCAGACATTATAAGTGGTGATATTATAAAAACGCGTCCTGATCCGATCGCGGAGCCTGAGGATGACCAGATGACGCTTACCGATATTACGGGGCGTGAGATAATAGACGCTCTGCGTAATATGGATGTTACGACAATGACGGCTATCGATACGATGAACGAGTTATATAAATTGTCAATGAAGGCAAAGGAGATCAGTGACTAAATGGGAATTATTCATGTTCTTGATACGGATGTATCCAACAAAATCGCCGCCGGTGAGGTCGTGGAACGACCGCACAGTATTGTAAAAGAGCTTGTGGAAAACAGCATAGATGCCGGCGCGACATCAATTACGGTAGAACTGAAAAACGGCGGTATTTCTTATATACGCGTAACAGATAACGGTTGTGGCATGAGCGAGGAGGATGCAAAGATATGCTTCCTGCGCCATGCGACAAGCAAGGTCCTTACGAGCAAAGATCTTGAGGCTATAATGACTCTCGGTTTTCGCGGAGAGGCTTTATCAAGCATCGGAGCCGTTTCAAAGATGAAGCTCTACACTAAGCGAAAAGAGGATGGGCAGGGCGTATGCGTGACCTGTAACGGTGGAGAGATCGTATCATCATCTGCTGCCGGCATACCAAACGGAACGATCGTCGAGGTCACAGATCTTTTCTACAATACGCCGGCACGATTCAAATTCCTGAAAAAGCCGTCTACGGAATCAAGCTATGTTTCGGATATGTTCTCGCGATCCTTGCTTGCACATCCCGATATATCGTTCAAGCTCATAAAAGATGGGAAGGAAGCAATGTTTTCCTCCGGCGATAACAGTCTTATAAATGCCGTATATGCAGTATACGGCAAGGACTACGCAAAAAATATGCGCGAGGTCGATTATGAGTTTAACGGTGTTCATGTGATCGGTGCGATCGGTACGCCTACGGCTTTCCGGTCGAACAGAAACAGAGAAAGCTTCTTTGTCAACAAAAGATATATAAAAAGCGCAACATTGATACGCGCTCTTGAGGAGGCATATAAAAACCAACTGTTGCCATCAAGATTTCCCGTTGCTGTTCTTAATATTGAAATAGATCCTACGCTGATAGATATAAATGTTCATCCGACAAAACTTGAATGTAAGTTTTCAAATGAACAGGACATATATCAAGCTGTCTATCACGCGGTAAAATCGACGCTGTATGCAATACCGAATATACCGGAGATCGCACCGGAAATTGCCGCGCGTCAAAACAGACCAAGCATAGAGGATATATTTGAACAAAGGATCCAAGAGAGCAAAAACTGGAAAGGACTTATCAGTAAGGTTCCGCAAAGGGATATGTCTGAACCTATAGAGCCTCGAAAAGAGATGCTCCGTTCCATACCGCCGAAAAGCGAAGGAGCTTTTGCAACTCTGCCAAAGCCCGAAAATAAAGTGCCAAAAGATGAAGCCAAACAGCAAATAGATACATTTGCCATGCTTGACTATGCTCTAAAGAGGGGTAAGTCCGATCAATCAAAGCTCAGCGCGAGAGATCCGAGTGCTTATGATATGAGCAGACAATATGAAAAGATCAAAAGGTATGCGGAACAAATCAATGGGCAAAACGATATAAAGAATACATTTGACGACGGTTATTTCAGTGTGATAGGTCAGATTTTTGACACATATATAATTATCCAAAAAGATGATAAAATGCTCCTTATCGATCAGCATGCCGCACATGAACGGCTCAACTACGAGTCGCTGAAGGCTGATATGCAAGAGAGGGGCGTAACATCTCAGATGATGCTTATTCCCGTAGATGTTCAGTTAAATGAGTCGGAATTTGATGTATATAATGATCATATACAATTATTTAATGATCTTGGGTTTGAGATCGATATTAAAAAAGATTGTATGCTAAGTATAACTTCAGTTCCGAGCGATATATCCTACAGCGACACAGAACCTCTCTTCTTTGAACTTTTGACCGCTGTTGCCGATATGAAGCAAGATATTATAGCAGCTGAAAAGGAAAGACTTCTGTACACAATATCATGCAAAGCAGCAATAAAGGCAAATATGAAGATAAGCGTTGAGGAGATGAAGCAGCTTGCAGAAAAAGTATTCAAGCTCAAAAACATCAATACCTGTCCGCATGGCAGACCGATTGTTATCGAAATGACAAAAAAAGAGCTTGAAAAGGCTTTTGACCGAATTGTATGAAAAAGATACCTTTAATCGTAGTTGCAGGCCCTACCGCCTCAGGGAAAACAAAACTTGCTATAGATATAGCAACTGCATTTGACGGCGAGGTCGTTTCAGCCGACAGTATGCAGATATACAGATATATGGATATAGGCACCGCTAAGCCTACTACGGATGAGAGGGCGAAATGTCCGCATCATCTGATAGATTTTGTAGATCCCGATCAGGCGTTTTCCGTTGCAGATTATGCAAGGCTTGCACATTCCGTAATAGCTGATATTGTGTCACGAGGCAAGCTTCCCGTTATGTGCGGAGGAACGGGGCTTTATATAGACAGCGTGGTAAATGATGTTCCATTCGGAGATGTAAAAAGCGATCACGATCTGCGTGACGAATTAAATCGTCTTGCGGCTGCTGATGGGGGAGAAAGGCTTATTGAGATCCTTGCTGAGTTTGACCCTGTTTCCGCTCAAAGACTGCATCCTAATAATGTAAAACGGATAATCCGCGCGATTGAATTTTATAAAGTAACAGGAGTACCTATATCCGAGCATCAGGAAATGACAAAACAAATCGAAAGTCGATATGAACCTATTGAATTTATGATCGACTGCCCAAGAGATGTGTTGTATGAAAGAATAAACCGGCGAGTTGATGATATGATAACAAATGGGCTTGCAGACGAGATACGCGCACTTCTGGATATGGGCTGTACGAGCGAAATGAACTCAATGCAGGGTATAGGCTATAAAGAGCTTATCCGCTATTTTGACGGCGAATGTACGCTTGAATATGCAATCAATGCCATAAAGCAGGCCTCACGCAGATACGCCAAGAGACAACTCACATGGTTTTCAAGAAACAAACAGATCATTTTACTTGATCCTGTCAATGCGTCAGATCAGGCAATAGAAGAAATAAAAATGAGGTTTACATAAAACCTCATTTTTTATTTCCCATATGTTCGTCTCTGAATTCTGATATAAAAATATACCCGATAGCCAGCAAAAGAAGCATGTCATCACATTCATTCATTAATAATATTATAATTATTGCAAGCAGGATCACATCATCAAGCTCCATTTTATCTAATATGCCCCGTAATCCGCGTTGCTGATTTCTTATCTGTTCAACCGAATGATCGCGCTTGATGTCTGCCGATTTTTTTTGCGGCAGCGGCTGGGGCATATTATTATAGCTGTATGATTTATACATCTAATCCTCCTTTGAAAATTTGTGCCAGCTGCGCTATGTTCAAAAGCTTGATCGCGTTATCTATGGTATTTTTGCGGCTTTCGCGCATATACGGCTTCAGGGACATAAGTAATCTGGAGCGGCTGTCATTGCCGCCTGAGGACAATGCCCCCATTAGCCCTTGCGCCTTCAGGAGCAGTTCCGGCGACAGAGCGTTGACCGATGATACAGTCTCCACAGGATCCGGCGGCGGTGGGGCTGTTTCATCCGAGGAGGACAACGCGCTCAGTACGCTGCTTATCTTTTCATCAGCATTATCTCCAAGCAGCTGCTTTAATGTATCTGTCATGTCCGCCATATTATCACCCCGTATCTATTTTAAAGCGTTCTTGATGTCGCTCTCGGATAGACTGCTTATCCGCTTCTTTATATCGTTCTCGTCAAGCTTGCGAAAATTCTCCATTATCTTATTCTTATCGCTCTCGCTCATATTTTTTGCTATATCCTTGACCTTTGCGGAGCCTAAAAATTCGTTTATTTGCTTTATCTGATTGTCGTTGAAGCTGTTTAATAGATCTTTTATATTCATAGCTTATCGTTCCTTTCTCTGTAATTCATTATATGCTTACTTATATAATTTATAAACCTATATATTGTCCCTTTTTTTAACATAAATTCCTTTTTAACGCATTCGATAGCATAGACAAATCCGCCGATAATAACAGATATAATATAAAAATATACAAGAAACAACATACCCCATACCTCCGCTCCTTATCTGCCACCCTAATTCTATTTCAATGATATATTATGTTTTTATTGCCAATATTGTGCGTTTTACTTGACAAACAGAGCCGAACGCGATAAAATATACTACATAGACAGAATGAAACAGGGAGGTACAGATATGGGGTTGACATTATCTGAAAAAATTTTATCGGCACATCTTGTTGAGGGTGAAATGATCAAAGGTACGGAGATAGGTCTTCGTATAGATCAGACATTGACTCAGGATGCCACAGGAACAATGGCATATCTTGAATTTGAGGCGATGGGCGTTCCACGCGTAAGGACAGAGCGCTCTGTTGCATATATAGATCATAATACGCTTCAGAACGGTTTTATGAATATGGATGACCATAGGTTCATAGCGTCAGTTGCAAAAAAACATGGTATTTATTTCTCGCGTCCGGGTAACGGTATATGTCATCAGGTGCATCTTGAGCGCTTCGGTGTACCGGGAAAAACTTTGATCGGCTCGGATTCGCATACCCCGACAGGCGGCGGTATAGGAATGCTTGCCATGGGAGCAGGGGGTATGGATGTAGCCGTTGCGATGGGTGGCGGTACATACTATATAACCTGTCCTAAAATAGTAAAAGCAGAGCTTACGGGAAAATTACAGCCCTGGGTATCGGCAAAGGATGTAATTCTTGAGATGCTGCGTCGATTATCCGTAAAAGGCGGCGTCGGCAAAATCATAGAATACACAGGAGACGGAGTAAAAACGCTTTCGGTACCTGAACGCGCGACAATAACGAATATGGGCACAGAGCTTGGCGCAACAACATCCATATTCCCGTCAGATGAAATAACATACGAGTTCCTGAAAGCTCAGGGCAGGGAAGACGCGTATACACCGCTTTCAGCAGATGAAGATGCCGTATATGACGAGATCATCAAAATAGATTTTAGCAAGCTTGTTCCGATGGCAGCTTGTCCGCATTCACCGGATGCTGTAAAGACAGTCGAGGAAATAGGTCGTATGAAAATCGATCAAGTATGTATCGGATCATGTACAAATTCATCGCTTATGGATATGCTCAAGGTCGCGCATATTCTCAAGGGTAAGACAGTACATCCGGATGTATCGCTTTCCATCGCGCCCGGATCAAAGCAGGTGCTCACTATGCTTGCCGAAAACGGCGCGCTTGCAGATATACTCGCAGCAGGTGCCAGAGTTCTTGAAAGTGCCTGCGGACCTTGTATAGGTATGGGGCAATCACCCAATTCCGGAGGAATATCGCTGAGAACATTTAATCGTAATTTTGAGGGCAGATCGGGAACAAAGGACGGACAGGTTTATCTTGTATCACCGGAGCTTGCGGCTGTATCGGCTATTAACGGTGTATTGACAGATCCGCGTGAACTCGGACAGATGCCGAAATTTGAAATGCCGGAAAAATTCCTTATAAATGACAATATGATAGTTGAGCCGGCAAAAGAGTCGGAAATGGACGGCATAGAGGTGCTTCGCGGTCCGAACATAAAGCCTTTCCCGATATCAGAGCCCATGCAAAAGGACATTGCCGCTGGAGTAAGTCTGAAGGTGGGGGACAATATCACTACCGATCATATTATGCCGGCAGGAGCTAAGATATTACCCTTGCGTTCAAACATACCGGAGATCTCCAAATATTGCTTTGCCGTATGTGACGAGAGCTTCCACGACAGAGCATTGGAAATGGGCAGCAGCATAATTATCGGCGGCTCGAACTACGGTCAAGGATCATCGCGCGAGCATGCCGCTCTTGCGCCGCTGTATCTGGGCGTTAAGGCAGTAATAACAAAATCATTTGCAAGAATTCATATGGCAAATCTGATAAACGCAGGCATCTTGCCGATGACCTTTGCAAACGAGGGTGATTATGACAAGATAGAAGCGGATGATGATCTGAAGATCGAGAATATTCGCGATCAAATTGCAAACGGAGATAAGGTTGTCGTTAAGAATATAACAAAGAATTTTGAATTTGAGTGTAATATAAGCTTTTCAAACAGGCAGAAGGATATGCTTTATGCCGGGGGACTGCTCAATTATACCAAAAACACAAATAAGTAATTATAACGGGATGTAAAAACGAGTTTTTTACATCCCCTAATTTATTATGATATGATAAGAATAACTGATATTAAATATCCGTTACAGCTTGCGGAAGAGGATCTTGCCGAATATATAGCAAGGAAATATAAGCTGAACATAAAATCATTTGATATCCACAAAAAATCGATCGATGCAAGAAACAAAGACGATATTCACTATGTCTACACAGCAGATATGCATATCGAAAATGAAACAAAGGCGTTGAAGCTGATAAAAAACGCGCAAAGGATCACACGCAAAAGATACAGGTTTCCTGTTGGCATACCACCGAAAAAGCCGATCGTCATAGCCGGTTTCGGGCCGGCAGGAATGATGTGCGCATATTCTCTTGCAAGATGCGGCGCAAAGGTTATTGTTATTGAGCGCGGCAAAGATGTTGACAGCCGCATTGACGATGTAAAAGTTTTTCATAACACAGGCAAGCTCGATCCGGAATCAAACATTCAATTTGGAGAGGGTGGAGCAGGAACATTTTCTGACGGCAAGCTTACGACCGGAGTAAATGATATACGGATACAGTATGTCCTTGAGCAGTTCGCGCGACATGGCGCGCCAAGAGAAATAAGATACACCTCAAAACCGCATATAGGTACGGATAACCTTGCGAAGATGGTGAAAACCTTCAGAGAAGATATAATTTCTCATGGCGGCAAGATCATGTTTGGTACTCGTCTTAACGGTATAGTTACGGAAAACAGCGCGATCAAGGCTGTAACGGCTGTATCGTCGGAAGGTGAGATACAAATAGATACCGACACGCTTGTTGTTGCTACAGGGCACAGCGCCAGAGATACATTTAAAATGCTCAGAGATGCCGGTGCCAATATGCAGAGAAAAACATTTGCCATAGGCGCCAGGATCGAACATAAACAGGATACGATAAACCGCGCTCAATACGGAGAATTATACAGTGCGCTTCCTCCTGCGGACTATAAGCTGTCGGTCAAGACACCTAACGGCAGATCGGCGTACACATTTTGTATGTGTCCCGGAGGAGTGGTCGTAGCGTCCGCATCTGAGAACGGCGGTGTTGTGACAAACGGGATGAGCACATTTGCGCGTGACGGCGAAAATGCAAACAGCGCATTGCTTGTAAATGTTCTACCTCAGGATCTTCGGGGAAACGATGTTCTGGAGGGCTGCCGTTTTCAGCGTGAGATCGAAAAAAAAGCATATGATATGTGCGGCGGTTATTTTGCGCCGTGCCAGACGGTAGGGGAGTTTCTTAAAAAGAGCGGAGCTGTCGCATCTGTAACGCCAACATATAAACCTGGAGTTAAATTTGTCGATCTTGATGATTTGCTTCCCGATTTTGTGACAGAAACCATGCGCCAAGCGATACCGATGATGGGTATGAAGATCAAAGGCTTTGATGATGACGGCGCGGTTTTAACTGCGCCCGAGACGCGTTCATCATCGCCTGTGCGTATTATAAGAGATGATATAACGAAACAATCAAATATAACTGGGCTATATCCATGTGGCGAGGGAGCAGGATACGCAGGCGGAATAATGACGGCTGCAATAGACGGCATTAAAACCGCCGAGGCTATAATTGAAAGGGGTGCTTTGTGATAGATGCGAGTATAGCTTATAAGCTGCTCTATGATCATTTCGGATATACGGAATTTCGCATCGGTCAAAAAGAGCTTATATTATCACTTATGTCGGGACGAGATACTGTCGGAATAATGCCGACAGGCGCGGGAAAATCGCTATGTTACGAGATACCTGCCATTTCATCGAGTGGTATATCAATTGTTGTTTCGCCGCTCATTTCTCTTATGAATAATCAAGTTCATGCGCTTGTAAATTTGGGAATTGCCGCAGCATATTATAACAGTTCTCTTTCAGCAGCTCAGTGCAATAAAATGCTTAAAAATATGACTGACGGCGCGTATAAGATCATTTATGTCGCGCCCGAACGCCTTAAAAATGAGGAATTTTTGAGTGCTTGTGCAGCTATCGAAATTTCTTATGTAATAGTTGATGAAGCTCACTGTGTTTCGGAATGGGGGCAGGATTTCAGACCGAGTTACTCGGAAATACCGGATTTCATAAAAAGACTCAGCAAAAGGCCTGTAATCGGAGCCTTTACCGCAACTGCGACCGAAAAAGTCCGTGATGATATAATTCATCTTTTAGGGCTTAATAACCCCTTGATATTGACGACAGGCTATGACAGACCGAATTTATATTTTTCTGTAATAAATACAAAATCAAATACAGACAGAATAAAAAAACTTAAAGATATTTTAGATAGCAGAAAAGGGAAGAGCGGTATAATATACTGCTCTACACGCAAATCAGCCGATGAGTTATATTCATTGCTGCTGAAAGATAAATACAGCGTTACGCATTACCATGCAGGGCTTACAAATGATGAGCGTGAGAAAAACCAGTCTGATTTTATTAAAAACAATAAAAATATCATTGTAGCCACAAACGCATTTGGCATGGGGATAGATAAGCCCGATATAGAATTTGTTATACACCACAATATTCCAAAAAACATAGAAGGGTATTATCAGGAAGCCGGCAGAGCAGGACGAAACGGTGAAAATGCCGAATGTATTATACTTTATATGCCTTCTGATGTATCTATTGTAAAATCAATTATAGATAACACGCAAAACCAAACTCCTCAGAAAAGACGCGCCGAATATATGCGACTAAATAAAATGGTAGATTATGTTAATATAAGCGGTTGTCTGAGAAATTATATTCTTAATTACTTTGGTGAAGCTGTTGCTGCTCCTTGCGGAAATTGTTCATCATGCACCGAGCGCAGCAAACGAATAAAGAAAGCAAAAAAAACACTTGATCGATCATAGGGGAATGTATACCACAAATATGTTTTAAATTCAATAAATCGCTCTTTATTAAACTTAAAGAGCGATTTATTGCTAATTTGTGTTTTTATTTACAGATGCAGCACTCTGTCTTGTATTTCCTGAGTGCGTCCTTGATTCCAGAATTGTGTTCCGATATATCCACAGGTGCGACGAGCTACATATAATTTATCCTCATTGCGGTTTCCGCAATTCGGGCATTCCCAAATGAGTTTGCCTTCATCATTCGTTTTTATAAGTATCTCTCCATCGTATCCACACTCGTCACAATAGTCTGATTTTGTATTCAGCTCAGCATATACGATATTATCATATATAAATTGCATTACTGCGACAACAGCCGGAATATTGTCCTGCATATCGGGAACTTCTACATAGCTTATCGCGCCGCCCGGAGAAAGCTTCTGGAAATCACTCTCAAACTTTAATTTGCTGAAAGCGTCTATTTCTTCGGTTACATGGACATGATAGCTGTTTGTAATATAATTCTTATCCGTAACGCCCGGGATTATGCCAAATCTTCTCTGTAGGCATTTTGCGAACTTATATGTAGTTGATTCCATCGGTGTTCCGTATACGGAATAGCTGATATTTTCAGCCTTTTTCCATTCCTGACACTTATCGTTGAGCTTTTGCATAACAGCAAGTGAAAATTCGCGTCCTTCCGGCGATGTATGCGATTTACCCGTCATACGAACGCACATCTCATAAAGGCCGGCATAACCAAGCGATATGGTAGAATATCCGTTGTAGAGAAGATCGTCTATCTTCTCCCCTTTCTTCAGTCTTGCCAATGCACCGTGCTGCCACAATATTGGCGCAACATCAGATGTGGTGCCGAGAAGGCGCTCATGGCGGCATCTCAGCGCTCTGTGACAAAGCTCAAGCCTCTCCTCAAGTATGTCCCAGAACATCTTCATATCTCCTCTTGATGAGCAAGCAACATCTACAAGATTTATCGTAACGACGCCCTGATTGAAGCGACCGTAATACTTACGCGATCCGTCATTATTCCTCTGTGTATCTTCAACTGTCGGGAACGAACGGCAGCCCATGCAAGGATATACGTCGCCTTTTTTCAGCTCACGCATAACCTTTGCGGAAATATAATCAGGAACCATTCTCTTTGCCGTGCATTTTGCTGCAAGCTCTGTAAGATACCAATATTTTGAATTTTGCGTAACATTATCTTCGTCCAGAACATACACAAGCTTCGGGAACGCCGGTGTTATCCATACGCCCTGCTCGTTCTTTACGCCCTGCATTCTCTGATAAAGAACTTCCTCTATAATTATCGCAAGATCGTCTCTTGTCTGTCCTTCGGGGACTTCATCAAGATACATAAACATCGTTACAAACGGTGCCTGACCGTTACAGGTCATCAGTGTTATAAGCTGATACTGTATAGTCTGAATACCGTTTTTGATCTCAGTTTTAAGGCGCTGCTCAACAAGCTTTTCCACCTTATCCTCATCCAAAGGATCACCGCAGGATTTTCTTTCTTCTATAACCGTTTTTCTGATCTTCTGTCTGCTTATATCAACAAACGGTGCCAGATGTGACAGCGTAAATGTCTGTCCGCCATACTGATTGGATGCGACCTGTGCCACGATCTGAGTCGTCACATTGCACGCCGTAAAGAAGCTGTGCGGCTTCTCGATCAGTGTTTCGCTTATGACTGTTCCGTTCTGAAGCATATCCTCAAGATTTATAAGGTCACAATTATGTTCTTTTTGAGCAAAATAATCCGAATCATGGAAATGGATTATACCATCCTCATGAGCCTTTACTATATCTTCGGGCAGTAATATACGATTTGTCAGATCCTTGCTGACTTCACCTGCCATATAATCACGCTGTGTTGAATTAATAACAGGGTTTTTATTTGAATTTTCCTGTTTTACGGTCTCATTGATCTGCTCTATCAAGGACAGTATCCCGTTATCGGTTGTATTTGATTTTCTTGCAAGGTCTCTCTTATATCTGTAACGGACATACTTTTGCGCTACTTCATATCCGCGCATCTCCATTATACCGGTCTCAACAAGATCCTGAATATCCTCAACATGAGCAATGTGCTTCATGTCCCTGATCCTGCCGCTTACATTTTCCGCTATAGCTTGTATCTGATATTCATTTAACGCATATATATTTTCTACCTCATTATTAGCGGCTTTGATGGCATTTACTATCTTTGACAGGTCAAACTGGACTTCTTCCCCGTTTCGTTTAATAACCTTCATCTCATAATCCTTCCTTTCACACACTACATCTTGTGTTTTGTCTATGGCGTATTATACTATATACCACAATATTTGTCAATTACAGATTGTTATCTTATTTATTTCAAGATTGTTACAAATATTACCAAGTCACACGAGAAGGCTAAATCTCTATATACGAAGCTACTGTTTTTGTCTCACTGATGGGTCTGTTAAAATAGAGTCTGCTCCCATCAAGAGAAAAGGATGGATTTGGATGGACTTTATATTCCCATATGACTTTTTGAAGATCATTCATCGGTATTTTGATCACAGGTTTTTTAATTCCCTTTTCATAAACATATATATCCGGCGAATATCCCGGATAGCAGCGATCGCCAGCAAACAGAGTTCTATCCCTGTTTCCGTCTATATGGTTGCATATGCCTCCAAGCACCTCAACTTCCTCGCCGGATTTTGTAAATCGTGCGATGTAGCTTGTATTCATCTCTATCTCTTTGCTGTTGGCAAATTGACGCGTTGCCATATATGTATCATCATCATACCAAAGCTGATGCACCGGCTTATCGGGTATCATATATGTCTTACCCGTTGCGATATCCAAACAGCCGAGTGCACCGAACACAGGACAGTCCGTTACGCCCAAGCGCATCATAACAGATGTTGCAGACGGGTTAAGCTGTACATGACTGACTGAAGTCGTCGATTGATTTGGCGTGAGTCCATGCTCCCGAACCATATCAAGAATATTTTCTGCCGGAACTATCATATGTATGTTCCCAGAGTTTACATCAAGAGTATATATGCCCGGCTTTGATATAGTAGGATATGCCTCGTTAAGAGAAGGATCCTCGTTTGATATTGAAAATGGGTATATCCCCTGTTCGGCGCGATGCCCTTCCTTCGCATACAGCTTATATTTTATGTTCATCGTATTTATATCCATAATGATTATAGCCGAATGCACCGCCGACATATCACGAAAGACTACCGTATCGTTATCTATAAAAGACACAGAAGGACCATTATGATTGCCGCAGTCGCCTGTATATATATGTCTGTGATTTTTTAGATCACGATCGCACACCCATATTTCCATGTCCGCCTTTCCGGGCAGATCCTTTTTTCGTCCGTATATTATATGCTTCATATCAGGGCTTTCTATCATTCCGCCGTTCATGCCGATAAATGTAGAATACTCCGTCTCTGCAATACTGTATATATTCATCATATTACTCCTGTGTATCCAAAATAGTTATATACGCAAATGCACATTATTATCACTAAGATGGTGTTAAATAATTTGTCTATGCTTTCAGCTCTCATTCGCCTTCTGAGATGTGTTCCGATCACTCCGCCAAGCACGCCGCACAGAGCCATAAGCATCAGCATAGATGTTGAAAACTCAGGCACGCTATAAGTCAATATTTGCCACATTACTGACGACATCTGCGAGCACATTATTATAAATAGTGAATACGCCGCAGCAGATTTTGTATCAAACGAAAATAAAATGCATAATATCATTATATTTATCGGTCCGCCCCCGATACCCAAAAAAGATGAAAACAGCCCCAACAGCAGTCCTACAGCCGCCGCAGCTGTAAAGCTACCCACCTTATATTTAGGTATTCTGTTGCGAAAGAGCGAGTATATAAAAGTACTCAGCGTGAGCATAAACAGGCACACTGACTGTACCGCACCGACAAGCTCATGATTGCCGGAAGCATCCAATACCCACGCGAATATGATCTTGCCGGCAATCCCACCGATAACGGCACCGGAGGACACTGCAAGTGCCATAGGTATATTTATATGCGTGTCACGCGAAAGCTGCCCATTTACAACGGAAAATGTACTCATAGACAGAACAGTTACGCCCGATAGGAAACTCACGACGGTTATATCCATTATGTTCAAAAGTTCAAGAACAGGCTTTATTATTATTCCGCCGCCTATACCTACCGCCGCGCCGATTGCCGACGCGGCAAGGCAGGTAATTGAAACTATGACGAGAATCATTTTACAAGCTCCGTATCTGTGCCGTTTTTTAGTGCGGCTGCATAAGCGGCAGCATTCGCCCTGTCGTAGAACTGAAAAGTGCCGATATAAATAAGACCGGTATGCTCATCCCACTCTACCTGCCTGCCGATAGCTTCTGCCATCGTACGCAACGGTATCATAGTGCGATCATTTATTATCACAGGCGCGATGTCCATCTCAAACGGTATGTCGTTTATTTTGTACCCTATCTCGCCTATCTTCATGTTGACCGTATAGCCGTTGCCAACGAGAATGACCTCGTTTTCGTTTATAAATGAAACATCCATACCCATGCTCTCAGCGATAAATCGTACAGGTACAAGCGTGCGTTCATCCTTTATAAAAGGAACAACCACATCGTCTTCAGGGTCAATCTTTGTCATTGCGTTTCCGATATATGCGTTTGGAGAACCGACAACAAGTTTTACGGACAATGCCTGTGTGTCAGAATTATATATACTATATTCATCATGATCAGCTTTGATATCAGGATTAGTCAGTTTTTGACCGTTACGCATCACATATCCCTCAAACATAGGCACTGTCACCGTCTCCGCGCCGAGATAATAGCTCAAATTCGCAGGCTGGTTATAATGGCTGTTCTGCGTCACAATACATGAGCGGTAATATGGATCGTGCATGAGCGTAGGTATTTTATATGATGTCGGTATAGCTGTTGAGTATATCCTTATCTCCTTCTCATCTTCCGTTTTCCAAACTATCTCCTCACGCCAGTCACCAAACATATCGGCACATACGCACGGTACAGCCTTTGTGCCGCAGTTTGACGCACATCCATCGGCTTTCATTAAGGTATCTACAGATTTATCCTCCCAATTATACTTTGATACTGTTATGTTATCCAAAAGCTCGCTTAAAAGGTCTCCATCCCAATACAGCTTGAAGTTCATCGGGATAGTAGTATCTGGCGTGACGGTACCGTCAAGAGCTCTTGACGGGATGCCGTTCCACTTATCAACAAGCGGCTCACCGGTAAAGCCCATCGGCAATGTTTCCGTAGAACCCCACACCTCATGACCTCTATGTGTGGGATCAATATCTCCGGCGCGGCTTCTGCCGGTATCCTTTGTTTTTCCGTAGCCCCAGCTCATAACGCCCGTTCTTGCGTAATGCAGCTCGATATTTGCAAGCAGCTCCTTTGTCTCATGACATGCCCATACAAGGTAGCCATCATAATCGGGATCCATGAACGCTACATCGAACGCGTCACCATGACCGAGCTTTTGAGGCTTGCCGTCATTATCATATGCCTTTACGGCGTAGAGACCTTTGCCGTCATTGTCTATTGCCATAGGGCCGGATAATATCTCATCCTTTCCGTCAAAATCAACATCGGCACATATCAAATTGTGATTACATGCGCCCCATATCGTATCGGGATCATCGGTATTTGGCGTGTTGCATATCCAATCCTCTTTGAGCTTACCGTCTTCTATATGCCATGCCGCGGCTCTTACATTGTCCCATGCACCGCGAACGAACACAACGCTCGGTGTTACTCCGTCAAGATAAGCAAGTCCGAATAAATAATGGCTTGCCCGTTTCGTAAGCCTTGGTGTGTCTGTGTATCGGTAAGACCATTCCGAAAGCGGCTCCTTATCCGGCTTTAAGTCAGTTCTGTCAAGCTCCACTCCGGTCATTCCGTCATATACCGACAAGAACTCCGGTGTGCTGATAACATATTGTCTGTCCTTGAATACCGCAAGATTTTCTTCATATTTAGAATAATCTGTTACGCCATCGCGATTTATGTCCCCTATCTTATTTCCGACGCCGTCTATTGTCCCCTCAAAGGAGCGCAGAATGACCTCTGCTTTGCCGTCACCGTCCATATCGTATGCAAAGATATTTATATCTATCTCGTTGATCTCGTTCGGGCCTATGTCGATTGTCCACAGATGTGTTCCGTCGGTCTTATATGCTTCGATGAGCGGATATGTGGTCCTTGTCGTTACATCCATGCTCGGAGTGCGGCGCAAAAGTATCTCATAGTCTCCGTCACCGTCCAGATCCGCAATTGCACCGTCATCTATATTATACCCGTCGCGTTCGGTGACATTAAAGGATATATAGTTCTTATCCCATGCCTTTGCCTTATATATAACGCCTGTTTCGCTCTTGGTAGCGTCATCTACCTCACAAAGAGTGTATTCGGCTTGTGCCGGAGCGCCCACATGGAAGAAATTTGTTTTTGATATTGGCTTATCATTAAGCTTTTCTCCGTTGCAGTACAGGTTATATTCCAATTTGTCCGAATCTGTACCTAAAAAACGCCAGCTTACAAGCGTGCCGCCATCACCCGCAACAGCTACAAGCCCACGCGAAAGATCATCATACTGCCGCTTGATACGCGGTCTTGACACATAGAGCTGCTCGGTCTTTTCACGCTCTGCGTCCGCGGTAGTCTCGGTGTAGTAGCCGGTAGTAAATGTCTCCTCATGCTCATACGGCTCAAACATTGCCAACGCGCTTACACATTCCGCGGTCATCGCCGTGACAGTCAGTAGCGACGCAAGCATGATCTTCTTACTCTTCATATATAGGACCTCCTCTCGTTCGTCCAAGTTTTTTATTATTCACTAATCTCATAGACCTTTAAATTGGAATACTCCCCTACCATTGGCGCCATTTGACGGAAGCCTATCTTGCCGCCGCCGAGAATAGGTCCGTATTCTTGTCCGTCATCCTGCCATGAGAACACAGTTAAGTCATTTATCGCAAACTCTATCTTTCCCTTGTTCTTTATTATTCTGATATGGTAGCTTTCATAACTGTCGGCGCAATCAGGTATCGGATCCGCTCCCTGCGTTACAAGATAAAAGCCCTTGCTTTTTCTCAGATTACAGGTATGGAAGCCGCGCTCTTCCTCCCATTTCCGACGGAAATACGATATATGATACGCATTGATATCACCGGAATGATATAGATTGTATTGACCGTCACGAGGGGCAAGCGAGGGATCGAAAAGATCCTCACCCATACAACCCGTTGCCGAGAAGAACATTATAGCAAGCCCCGGCTCCTCTATAGGTCTGAAATCCCATTCTATCATAATATCCGACGGAAAATCCTCAGGACACCAATAAACAAAATTAGCCTTCTGCCCGAGCTCCTCAGGAAGATTGCTTTTTATACGCATTTTCCCATTTACAAAATTAACATCCGCGCTGCCTTCCATTCGAAATCCCTTCACATCCTCGGTACAAGCCAGCTTATTTTCATATATCAGATTATACATACAAAATCCTCCTTTTCTATATAAACAGTATAACACAATAACAAAAAAAAGGCAATCCGATAATTCATAAATTATCTTTACTTTCCGTATAAATTTTCAGCATGCGTTTTATTGCGTAATAATCCCGCACGCACACTCATATATTGTACAGAAAAAATCTAATTTGGGGGTAAGTATGAAGGACTATATAGAAGATCGGGTGATTGAAATATCACAATACATAATAGATAACAATTCTACTGTCCGCGCCGCCGCAAAGGTGTTTAATGTAAGCAAGAGTACAGTCCACACGGAAGTTGTAGTCGGTGTCGGTTTTTTGTAAATATCTGG
>CAJONM010000142.1 GCA_905235885.1 uncultured Clostridia bacterium | reverse complement strand
GAAGGTATGATAGTGGGCGAATGCTCCAGAAACGAGGATATAACCGTCAATGTATGCAAGCGCAAGCACGCGACCAACACCCGCGCATCAGGCTCGGACGACGCGCTCAAGCTCGTGCCGCCGCGCGAGCTGTCGCTTGAGCAATGCCTTGATTTTATCGCCGACGATGAGCTTTTGGAGGTAACGCCAAATCATCTTAGAATGCGAAAGAAGATCCTTCAGACCGATCTCAGAGGCAAGGCGGCAAGCAAAAAGAAATCGAATATGCAATAATATTTCGATTTTGGATTGAAATTTTATAAAGAAAATGATATAATAAAAGAATGAATATAAGATTAGACCTGCAATTTGACGGAACGGATCTGTCGGGCTGGCAGATACAAAAGGACAAGCCGACAGTTCAGGGTGAGCTTAAAAAGGCGCTTTTTGCCATAACGGGCGAGGAAATAACACCGCGCGGCTGCGGCAGGACGGACGCCGGAGTACACGCGAGAGGGTATGTATGCAGCTTTAACTCGGATACGGCGATCTCCGCGGAAAAGCTCCCGTATGCCGTCAATGCCAATCTGCCGCGCGATATAGTATGCACATGCGCCTCATATGCCGCGCCCGAATTTGACGCGGCGCGTTCGGCGCTTGGCAAAAGATACAGATATACGATAGATAACAGCGAGTTCGGGAATGTTTTCTTATCGCGCTACGCGTGGCATTACAGGTTTCCGCTCGACATTGAGGCGATGCGACGGGCGGCAGTGTCGTTTTGCGGAACGCATGATTTTATCGGCTTTGCCGCAAGCGGATTTTCGGTCAAAACAACGGTGAGGACGATAAACTCTTTGGAGATAAAAAAAAACGGTGACATAATAACGGCGGATGTGACAGGAAACGGATTTTTGTATAATATGGTGAGAATAATTATCGGGACGCTGGTATATGTCGGCGGCGGCAGGATAAGCGCGGCAGACATACCCGATATTATAAGTTCCAAATGTCGCAGCCGCGCCGGAATAACCGCTCCGGCAAAGGGGCTGTGTCTTGAGGAGGTGTTTTATTGATGGAAAAGGATCGCGATGATATTCTAAATGAAATGATAGAGTATTATGACGCGAATATAAAGCCGCCGCAAGAGGCGGAGCCTGCCACAGAGGGTGATATGGGCGCAACACGCGTAATAAAGCCGGCGGCGGCATCGCAGACGGCACCGCCCGAGAGCGCATCGGGCGATACACAGATAGTTGATATAAATAAGCCTCAGATGGAGACGGCACCGCCGCAAGAGGAGCCTGCCGCGCAAGCTCCGTTTGAGGAAGTCTTGGGCAATCTCGATCTTATAGGAAGCCCCATAGCGGAGAAGAAAAGAGCGCAGTCGGCACCGCCTCCGCGCCGGCGCGAGGCAGAAGCACCAAAGCCGATACAGAAGCCCAAGCCGGCACAGGAGCCGGTCAGGGTAAAGAAAAGCGGCGTATGGTACACGCTCAAGCCGCTATGGGTAACGCTTATAATATGCGCCGTAATGTCGGCTGCATTTAAGTTCTATATAACCGACACGGGACTGATAGGTCTGTATAAACGGAATTTCAACTACAATATGGGCTTGATTTGCGATATGCTTGGAATAGAATGGATCGGAGACGATGTTATGCCTACGGTCGGACGCAGAGATATCGGCAGTATACTTGACCAGTCTGAGCAGCCGCTCATAGACATCAACAGCTATACGGAAACAGACAATACTCATACACAGACGCAGTCGGCATATTTAGCGGCAGGAGATAACAGAGCCGTTATCCCTTTTTCCGGAGCCGCCGATGCTGATTTTGCAGCGGTGGGCGGCGATCTCATTGCTGCCAAGTCGAACTATCTTTGCAGATACGCATCGAGCGGCGACCTGAGATGGGATACGGAAACGAGCATTTCCGATCCGATATTGAGTGTAAACGGAGACTATATCGCGATCGCATCGGAGGGAAGCACCCATGTGAGCCTATATAAGGGCGAAAAGTGCAGATATTCGGTCAATGTCCCGAATGCCATACGCGCATGCAATGTTTCGGGAAACGGGGATGTTGTGCTGATAACGGACAAGCCTTCATATAAAGGCGCGGTGATCATGCTCAATTCCAAGGGTCAGCTTGTGTTCTCATGGTCGTCGGGCGTGAATTATATAACATCGGCAGTCGCGCTGAAAAACAGGAGGATAGCCGTATCGCTCATAAGCACAGAGCCTGCGGTGACATCATATATGATGATGTTCGATATAAAATCGACCGAGCCTCTGTCGGGCGCGGAATTTGACGATATACTCATATACCGCATGAGTACAAACGGGAAGGACATATATATAAACGGTGATAACAGCATTGCAAATGCCGGCTCTAAAGGCTCCGTTTCGTATGACATCCGTTTTGACGATGCGCTTATAACGCGTTCGGCAACAGATTTGCGCGGCAACAGACTTGTGGCATATATACGGGATAATATCCCGATCATGAACCTGTATAAGCCAAACGGCCAACAGGAAGAAACGCTGTATACCGAAAGCGTGCCGGATCATATAGATGTATATAAAAGTACGATACTTTATAATGACGGCAACAATATCATCTGCGGAGGCATGCGTGACGATATGAAAACGGAGTACACCGCGCCGCGATCGGTAAAGCGGCTGATGCTTTTAGGCTCACGCGCATATGCGATAGTATATGAAGACAGTATAGAGATCATAAAAATATAAATGGGAGGATCAGATATGTATAGTGACATTGTAAAGAAGGGTATTGAGAAAACGCCGCACCGTTCGCTTTTTAAAGCGTCCGGTCTTACGGATGAGGAGATAGCCCGTCCGCTTATCGGCGTTGTCTCGTCAAAAAATGATATTATTCCCGGCCATGTTCATCTGGGACAGATAGCAGATGCTGTAAAGGCAGGAGTAAGAATGGCAGGCGGTACGCCGCTGGAATTTCCGGCTATAGGCGTTTGCGACGGCATTGCCATGGGTCATGTGGGAATGAAATATTCGCTGGCGTCGCGTGAGCTTATCGCCGATTCGATAGAGTCAATGGCAATAGCGCATGGGCTTGACGCACTCGTACTTATACCCAACTGCGACAAGATCGTTCCGGCTATGCTTATCGCTGCATCAAGACTGAATATCCCGTCTATAATCTGTTCGGGCGGTCCGATGCTGTCGGTAAACTATAAGGGCAAATTCCGTGATCTGAACACCAACTTTGAAGCGGTAGGCGCGTTCAAGGCAGGGACGATAGACGAGGAAGAGCTGAAGGCGCTTGAGGAGTCGGCGTGTCCGTCATGCGGCTCATGCTCGGGTATGTTTACGGCAAACTCGATGAACTGCCTGTGTGAGGTGCTTGGAATGGCGCTGCCCGGCAACGGAACCATACCGGCTGTATATTCGGAGAGAATACGCTTTGCAAAGCATTCGGGCATGAAGATCATGGAGCTTTTGGAAAAGAACATTCGTCCGCGCGACATCATAACGCCCGATTCGCTGTATAATGCGCTCCGCGTTGATATGGCACTGGGCTGCTCGACAAACTCAATGCTGCATCTGCCGGCGATCGCTTATGAAGCGAAATGCCCGGTAACGCTCGATTATGCAAATGAGATAAGCGAGAAAACTCCCAATCTTTGTCATCTTGCCCCGGCAGGAGAGCATCATATCCAGGATCTGTACGCGGCAGGCGGTGTTACGGCTGTAATGAATGAGCTTGCAAAGGCGGAGCTCTTAAAGCTCGACACTATGACCGTTACAGGCAAAACACAGGGCGAGAATATAGCCGGACATGAGGTGTTGGACTATACTGTTATCCGTCCGCTTGATAATCCGTATTCACAGACGGGCGGCATAGCCGTATTAAAGGGCAATCTTGCTGTTGACGGCTCCGTTGTAAAGAGGAGCGCAGTCGCACCTGAAATGCTTGTACATTCCGGACCGGCTAAGGTATATGACAGCGAGGATGAGGCTATTTCGGCAATATATGCCGGAGAGATAGTTGCCGGAGATGTTGTTGTCATCCGCTATGAGGGACCGAAGGGCGGACCGGGAATGCGCGAGATGCTGTCCCCGACATCGGCAATATGCGGCATGGGTCTTGACAAGGAGGTCGCGCTCATAACGGACGGAAGATTTTCCGGTGCAACGAGAGGCGCGGCAATAGGTCATGTATCGCCGGAGGCGGTCGAGGGCGGACCTATCGCATTTATTAAAAACGGCGATATTATAGAGATCGACATTACAAAGGGCATACTTAATGTTAAGGTTTCCGATGAGGAAATGGCGGCGCGCAAGGTCGGTTGGAAGCCGAACGAGCCGAAGGTAAAGACGGGGTATCTGAGAAGATATGCAAAGCTCGTATCCTCGGGTATGCAGGGAGCCGTAATGCTTGACTGATACATACACATAAAACTGATAATACATATAAAATAGAGGTGTGAAAACTGCGTTTTCACACCTCTCAGACTGTCGACAAATCGGTCAGACCGCGCAAAAAAAGCTTGCCCCTTTTAGGGGAAATGTCAGGCAGAGCCTGACAAAGGGGTT
>CAJONM010000141.1 GCA_905235885.1 uncultured Clostridia bacterium | reverse complement strand
AATGCTCATAGCCGCCCTTTTCGGCTGCGGATATATCCCAGTTTACGGTAAATACATCCTTTTGCACTTCTTCCTTGTCGGTATTGAGTATCGTTACGCTGTCACGCTTTAATACAACAAGCTCATTATCTTCAAGATAATAGATGTTGCGCGTGTGCTTGAGTATCGCCGTAACATCGGACGCGATAAAGTTCTCGCCCTCGCCCAGACCTATGATAAGGGGGCTTGCCTTTCTTACGGCAACGAAGCTGTCGGGATTGTCCGAGCAGAGCACGCCTAAAGCGTATGACCCCTCAACGCGGTTTATTACCTTTATCATCGCGTCGATTATATCACCCTTATAATAGTATTCCACAAGATGCGCGATAACCTCGGTATCTGTTTCGGACATAAACTCAAAGCCCTTTTTCGTAAGCGAATTTCTCAGCTCTATGTAATTTTCTATAATGCCGTTATGCACGACCGCGAATTTGCCCGAATTGGACAGATGCGGATGCGCGTTTATATCATTCGGCTCGCCATGCGTTGCCCAGCGCGTATGGCCTATGCCTATCGTGCCCTTTACGCCGTTACCGTCATCGGTACGCTCGCGAAGAACCGACAATCTGCCCTTTGCTTTACGGACATCTATATCCGCGCCGTTTATTACGGCTATACCCGAGCTGTCGTAGCCGCGGTATTCGAGCTTTTCAAGCCCGTCGAGCAATATCGGTGCAGCCTGGCTTGCGCCTACAAATCCTACTATTCCGCACATATAAAAACCTCCTGTAACATATGTTGTCGATTTGTACATACATAAACTTATTCTATACCATTTCAAGAAAAAAATCAATACTTTCATCAAAAAAGCTTGAAAAAAAAAGAAGGTTGTGATAAAATAGACAAATATCGGGCAAGGTAATGCGAAAGGAGGGGGTATTTATGCTGCATATCATAAAGCATTTCAGGACTGTTACCAAGCACAGGAATATCGTTTTGGTACATTGCATCAAGGCAGGCATACCCCTGCATGGACTGACGCACGATCTGTCCAAGTACGGCCCGACCGAATTTTTAGAGGGCGCGAGATTTTATTTAGGCTATAAAAGCCCGACCGAGCGCGAGCGCGAGGTCTACGGCTACTCGAAGGCGTGGATGCACCACAAGGGCAGGAACAAGCACCATTTTGAGTATTGGACGGACTATAACGCGCAAACGAAACGGCTTGAGCCGGTTAAAATGCCGATCAAATATGTAAAGGAAATGCTTTGCGACCGCGTTGCGGCAGGCAAGGTATATCAGGGCAAGGATTACACCGACAGCAACCCGATAGATTACTTCATGCGCGGACGGGCAAAAACGGCAATGCACCCCGAAACGGCGGCGCTTCTGGAGCGATGGCTCACCCTGATCCGCGATGAGGGCGAGAGGGCGGCATTCAAGGCAATAAGGCAAACGAAAGATTATTGATTTGGAGTGATCTGATGAAAAAGCTGCTGCGGCTTATATATTCAAACAAATTTTTCGCAATAATAACGCTTATGCTTCAGATAGGGATGATAGCGGCGTTCGTTGTCGGCGCGTCCCAAAATATAAGATACTATCTGCTCGCCTCGAACCTGATAAGCACGGGACTGATAATTTTTGAGGTCAACAGGCACGAGGAGAGCGCGTTTAAGATAACATGGATAATGCTCATAGCAATCATACCCGTATTCGGGTGGTTTTCTATATATACACTCATACGGGCGTTATATCAAAGAGCATCCAGAACGCGCAGAAGGCGGCGCAAAGATCGATAGCCGAGCATAAATGCGATGACTCGTCTGTCATAAAAAAAATGGAGCAGGACGGCTGCAATACATCTCTTGTGAGATTTTTGTCGAAAACAAACGACAATGCCGTATACCGCGCCGGCGCGGTAAAATATTACGCCACCGCCGATGAGTCGCTGGGTGACATCTTATATGAGCTTGAGCGCGCGCAGCGGTTTATATTTATGGAATTTTTCATAATAAACCGATCGCACTATATGTGGCGGCAGATAGAATCGGTGCTTATCCGCAAGGCACGCGAGGGTGTATGCGTCCGCGTTATGTTCGACGGTATGGGCTGCATGGGCATAATGCCCAACGGCTATGAGAACACCCTTATCGGTTACGGCATAGAATGCCGCATCTTCTCACCCGTCCAGCCGCTTCTTTCGACATATCAGAACAACCGCGACCACCGCAAGATAATCGTTATTGACGGCGAATGCGCGTTTTCGGGCGGCTTCAATCTGGCGGACGAATATATAAACAGGATAAACCGCTACGGTCACTGGAAGGATACGGGCATACGCGTATACGGTGACGGCGTAAGAGGGTATACGGAGATGTTTCTGACGATGTGGTATACCATATCCGATTTTGACAAGCAGGACTTTTTGAGATTTGTAAACCGTACCAAGCCGCACTCGTACCCGAATGAGGAGGGGTATATCGTCCCGTTTTCCGAAACACCGCTTGACGATATATATGTTGCGAGAACGGCGTATGCCGATATTCTCAACAATGCAAGAAAATATGTATATATCATGACCCCGTATTTCGTAATAGACGATATGATATATGAGGCGATGCGTTATGCCGTAACGCGCGGTATCGATGTTAAGCTGATACTGCCCGGCGTGCCGGATAAGAAGATGCCGTACTGCCTTGCAAGATCGTATTATAAGGATCTGTTTGCCATAGGCGTTGAGGTGTATGAATACACGCCCGGCTTTGTCCATGCGAAAACGACCGTAAGCGACAATTCGCGTGCGATCATCGGAACGATAAATTACGATTACAGAAGCCTGTATCTGCATTATGAATGCGCGGCATATCTTGTAAATGTCCCCGAAATACGGCGGATGGAGCAGGATATGATAACGACGCTTGCAAACTGCCGCCGCATAACCGCGACCGAATATGACCGCTACCCGTGGTATTACCGCTTTGCCGGACGGCTTTTGAGGCTTATCGCGACAATGATATAAAGGCTGTATGATATAAGGGCTGCCTTTCGGCAGCCCCTCAGACTGTCGACAAATCGGTCAGACCGCGCAAAAAAAGCTTGCCCCTTTTAGGGGAAATGTCAGGCAGAGCCTGACAAAGGGGTT
>CAJONM010000140.1 GCA_905235885.1 uncultured Clostridia bacterium | reverse complement strand
AAGCCTCTTTAACGGGGGCGATCCGCCGTCGGCGATCCTGCTGTCATGGTATGAAAATACGATAAGACTCACCGATCAGGGCAGAGCGGAGGAAAAGCTTGGCGCGGTGCTGTATCCCGTGACGATATCGGACAATACGCTGGTGTATTCAAGCTCCGACACGGAAACAGCCGAAACAGATGAAAACGGCAATATTATCGCAAAGGCTCCCGGCAGCGTTGAGATAACGGTAAAAAACGAGCATACGGGACGGCAAAGCAGAGCACTGCTTCATATCATACAGCCTGTGACGGGCTTTTATCTGCAAAAAAGCACCGTCAACCTTTATATGACCGATATGAGTATGCGCCTTAATGCCGTTATCATGCCCGAGAATGCGTCAAACACGATCGTTAAGTGGTATTCCAAGGACAGCAATATCGTCCGCGTTGACGGTACGGGGCATTTAAAACCCGTAAATACAGGTATGACCGAGGTCGTGGCGACAGCCTCAGACGGCGGACTTACGGCAAAGTGCTTTGTCAATGTAATAAACGAGATAATAAAGGCAGAGCAGGTGACGATACTTAACAAAGAGGATATAGAGCTGAATATAGGCGAGCAATGGTCGGGCATAGCGTCCGTTTTCCCGTCTAACGCCAAGAATTTGACTGTCGGGTGGGCATCGTCCGATCCGTCCGTTGCGACCGTCACAAAAACGGGCGTTGTACGGGCTGTCGCTCCGGGAAAAGCTGTGATAACCGCAACAAGCCCCGACGGACCTGAAGATACGGTAAACATAACGGTATCGGGAAGGTCGGCGGATAATGATATTGATATGAACCCGACATATGCCGTAAACGGCGGTATAAACTACACCGTATACGGTATGTCGCTCGATTATATGGCGCAGCTTCAGCTTAAAAACTCACCGACCTACAATGACGGCAGCGGCTTGAAGCTTGCCGGATCGGAGCGCGTGAAGATGTATCTGGATCCGAACGAATTTTGCACCGGCGCGTATAAATACCAGTTCATGGATCTGTCGCATTATAACGGCATAAGCAAAAATGCTCTCAATTCATTCCTTGCCGGAAAGGGAATACTGAGCGGAAAGGCGGATGTCTTTATTGAAGCGGCGCGTGAGTACAATGTAAGTGAACTGTATCTTGTCGCGCACGCGTGTCTGGAAACGGGCTACGGCGGCTCAACACTTGCAAACGGCGTTATGGTAAACGGGAAATTGGTCTACAATATGTACGGCATAGGCGCGTTTGATATAAATGCTGTCGGGACAGGCTCACGAAAGGCATACGAGGAGGGCTGGACAAGCCCTGAGGCGGCGATAAAGGGCGGTGCGAAATGGATAAGCGAGAATTACATCAATTCCGCGGCAAACAGGCAGAATACGCTGTATAAAATGCGCTGGAATCCCGATAAGCCGGGCGAGCATCAATATGCCGGAGATGTTGCGTGGGCGGTATCGCAGTCGGCGATACTGGAAAGGCTGTTCAATGCGTTCCCCGAAGCGGCTATCTCATATGATATACCCGTATATGCCGGAAGCAACGCGGCAAGGATCGAATAAAACGGCACAGACCGCGTAAAGGATAAAGACAACGGAGGTGACCTAATATGTCAATCATAGTATATGGTCAGCATGAGCTGGATAAGGCGATAAGAGCAGGCATAAGCCGTATCACCCTGTGCGCCGGGATATTCAATATGCCGAAATGCGCCAATATTGTTTTTGACAGGATCGGACCGGTAAAGGTCTTTGTAAGCTGTACAAAAGAGGAAGCGGACAATGTCGGGATGGTTTTTCATAACATTTATCCCGAATATAAGCCGGGCGGTACCCGAAAGGAAACGCGCGTGCCGATGCGCGGCAGCATGAGCGGCAGCGGAAGCGGTGGCAGCAGCGGAGCGGGACTCGGCTACGGAATAGACCTGATATAGCAAAAGCAACGGAATGGAGAATGATATGAAAAAACCTGAACTTCTTGCTCCCGGAGGAAGCCTTGAAAAGCTCAAAGCAGCGATAGATTACGGCGCGGATGCAGTATATATAGGCGGAGAAGCGTTTTCCCTGCGCGTTGCGGCGGAGAATTTTTCCGTTGCCGATATGGCGGAGGGTATAGCCTACGCACATGAGCGCGGCAAAAAGGTATATCTTACCGCCAACATAATACCTCATAATGATGACATAGAAGAATTTAGCGGATTTATAAACGAGATCCGTCCGCTCGGCTTTGATGCCGTTCTGATAGCGGATTTGGGTATGTTTTCGATGATGCGCGAGCTGGCACCGGAAATACCCGTTCATATAAGCACGCAGGCAAACAATACGAATTACAAAACGGTCATGATGTGGCACAAGCTCGGCGCGGAGCGCGTGGTGCTGGGCAGGGAGATGTCATTTGACGAGATCGCGCATATGCGGAGCATTATGCCCGACGCGCCTGAGCTTGAGGTGTTCGTGCATGGAGCGATGTGTATTTCATATTCCGGAAGATGCCTGTTGTCGAACTATATGACAGGCAGAGACTCGAACATGGGCGCGTGCGCCCATCCGTGCAGGTGGAATTATTCACTGGTGGAGGAAAAGCGCCCCGGTGAGTATTTCAAGGTCGAGGAAACGGAGCGCGGAACATTTATTTTTAACTCTAAGGATCTGTGTATGATAGAGCATATCCCTGAGCTTGTCAAAAGCGGAGTGACAAGTCTTAAAATAGAGGGAAGAGTAAAAACGGCTTTTTATGTGGCAACGGTCGTTGGCGCATACCGCCGCGAAATAGACAGATATTTTGCCGATCCCGAAAATTATACATTCAACCGCGAGGAGCTTATCGAGTTGTGCAAAGTCAGCCACAGACCGTATACGACAGGCTTTTATTTCGGCAGACCCGGCGCGGAGGCGCAGGTATACGAAACAAGTTCTTACATACGCGACTATGAGCTTGTCGGCATAGTGACCGGCTATGACGAAAAAAGCGGCACAATGACAGTCACTCAGAGGAACAGATTTTTTGAAGGCGACGAGCTTGAGATAATACAACCCAACAAGCCGTATATGACGATCCGCGCCGAAGCGATGCACGATGAAAACGGCAGCAGCATCACCGTTGCGCCGCACGCCGAGCAGCTTGTTACGATGAACGCGCCAGAACCCATATCTGTGGGAGCGATGATAAGGAAACAGAGATAAAGCTAACGAGGGGCTGTAAAAAACTTGGTTTTTTGCAGCCCCTCGTTTATATCGTTTTAAGTGCCGCATGCAGCGCTGCGGCAGACACCTTCACATATTTGTTCAGCATTTTTTTCATAATAAGCATTTCATCAAGGGCGCGCGTTATATGCCGCGCCGTATATGATTGCGCCAAAAGGTTTATCTTATCGGACTTGTCCGAATTTATGATCTTATCCGATGCGCCCATATGCACCATAAGAGCGTCACGCAGATATGTTATTGTCATATCGCAGATCGCGTCGGCATCGGCTTTGTTATCGTCTATATATTTTGCAAAATCATACGCGTGCCGCTTGTTCTTTGAAAGCAGCTTAGGCACTATGTTAAGCGACTCCTCGCGGTTTTGCTCAAATTTGCCGTCGGATATGATGCTGTCGGCAGTTTTCGGTATTCCGGCGCAGTATCGCACGAGAAAATCAACGCGCGGCTCGTCGGGGTGTTTTTCTTCTATATATTTCCTTACCGTATTGTCCGATACGGGCGGAAAATTCACGATCACCGAGCGGGAGCGGACGGTTTCAAGGAGTGTTTGCAATTCGGTGCATACGATTATAAATACGGCGTATTCGGGCGGCTCCTCGATTATTTTCAGAAACGCGTTTTGCGCGGCGATGCTCTGCGCGTCACCGTCATCTATTATAAACACCTTATGCCTGTCATAAAACGGATTTATAAGGCACTCCTTTATCATAGCCCTGATCGTATCAATGCCAATTTCTTTTTTATCCTTTTCCGGAACGACGGTTATGATATCGGGATGATTTCCCGATCCGGCTTCGCGGCAGGCGGAGCAGCGTCCGCATGGAGCGGAACGGGGATCGTCGCAAACAAGCGCCTGCGCCAACAGCCGCGCTGCACTGTGCTTGCCCAGCCCCTTGGGGCCGCAGAATATATATGTCGCCGCATTCTTTGAGTTACGGACATTATCTATAAGAGTGTTCATTATATTTTCGTGGAAAATCTCATATCCGTACATCTGTCTCACCTCTTTTCTTAGTATACTATATCATAACAAAAATTGCAAGGCGGCTTTCTTGTCAAAACAACAAAAAAAATAATAGTCAAAATAACCAAAAGAATGGCATAATCAAGCCATTTATGAAAATAATTTAACAAAAAAGTCGGTTTTTTTGCATATTTTATACTGCCGAAAGCTTGAAAAATTTATGAAAATGTACTATAATAATACTTAAAGAATTATGCAATTTTATAAATTGACGGATTTATTCTTGTAAAATTGCACAATAAATAAAAATCAGGGAGGTTTACCAATGGCGAAAAACGCAACGGCGGCCGCTGCGGCGACCGCTAAAAAGACAAACAAATGGATACAGATCAAACGCGACAAGTGGATGTATCTTCTCTTGCTGCCGGGCTTTCTGTACTTCGTGATCTTCAAGATCGTTCCGTTATGGGGTATTTTTATCTCAATGAAGGAATACTATGCAGGCGTTTCGTTCTTTGAGGCGGACTGGGTTGGACTTGATAACTTTATCACATTCTTCCGTTCAACATTCTTTATCCAGCTGCTGAAGAACACGCTTATCATTTCAGCGATGAATATCATCTTTTTCTTCCCGCTGCCGATCATACTTTCGTTGTTCCTGAACGAAATAAGAGTGCAGTGGTATAAGAAGATGCTTCAGACTCTTGTATATGTACCGCACTTTGTATCGATGGTCGTTATCGCGTCTATCACATTCGTGCTTTTGAAGGAGTCATCCGGCGAGGGTCAGGCAGGAGGCGCTGTTTATGAAATAGTAAGAGCAATAAACGGCAAAGGTGAATCGTGGATAAGCGGTAAGATTTCCATTTATTGGGTACTGCTCGTGCAGAACATATGGAAAGAGACAGGCTGGGGTACGGTTATCTTCCTTGCTGCTCTTGCAGGCGTTGATGTAGAGCAGTATGAGGCTGCTATAGTTGACGGTGCTACGAGAATGCAGCAGCTTGTTTACATAACGATACCGGCTATCATGTCAACAGTCGTTACGATGTTTATACTGAGAATGGGTTCGGTTCTCAACACAGGCTATGAGCAGCTCATTCTTATGCAGAACAGCTTGAATAAATCATCGACCGATACATTCGATACGAATGTTTATAACCAAGGTCGTGTAAGCGGTAACTACGGTTATTCATCCGCGGTGGGCTTGTTCAAATCTATCGTCAGCCTGATATTCATTCAGGCGTCAAACAGATTGGCTAAGGCAGCCGGACAGACGGGTCTATTCTGATAAGGAGGTATTATTACAATGATTAGTATTAAGAGAAAAACTCTCAGCGATATTATAATGGATGTTGTAGTATATACCATTCTTACAATACTCGCTATATTGATGGTTATTCCGTTTATTTATGTTATAGCAGCTTCGTTCTCAACGGAGACTGATATTACCACAAAGCCGTTGTTCCTTTTGCCGCCGCATCCGACGCTGGCAGCATACAAGACAATATTCGATATGCAGGGAACAATGGGTCCGCAGGTTATCCGTTCGCTTATAGTGTCGATAGGGATCACTATAGTAGGTACATTCATTAACCTGTTCTTTACAACAACAATGGCATACGGTCTTTCGCGCAGCAACCTGATCGGTAAAAACTTCGTTCTGAATATGGTACTGTTTACGATGGTATTTGGCGGCGGTATGATCCCGACCTTCCTGCTTGTTAAGAGCTTGGGAATGTACGACTCATTCGCATCGCTCATATTGCCGGGCGCGATCAGTGCATACAATATGCTTATTATCCGCAACTTCTTTATTGAGCTTCCGTCAGGTCTTGAAGAAGCTGCATCTATAGACGGATGCACGGACATAGGGATATTCGTAAAGATAGCGCTTCCGCTTTCATTGCCGGCATTGGCAACATTCGGTTTGTTCTACGCTGTCGGACACTGGAATACATACTTCGATGCGTTGCTTTATCTCGATGATAAGAGCAAGTATCCTTTCCAGCTCATACTGAGAAACATGGTTATGCTTACAAGCGAGGATACAGAAGAGGATCTTCCTAAGGAATCCCTTAAAATGGCAGTTATCGTTGTAGGTACTGTTCCGATCCTGTGCGTATATCCGTTCTTGCAGAAGCATTTCGCCGCAGGCGTAATGGTCGGCGCTATCAAGGGATAAGGAGGAAAAGTAGGATGATTAATTGGAAAAAAATATCAGCAATTGTTCTTGCCTCAACTTGTCTTGCAGGCACACTCGTCGGCTGCGGCTCGGAGGATAAGTCGATTGACCTGACCTCTACAGCACCGTCTATTGAGATAATGACAAGCTCAACAAAGACGACATCTGCCGGCGCGTCATCACCTGTTGTTCAGGCGATAGAGGATCATCTGGGCAAAAAAATGAGCGAAAAGTACGGAACACAGTATGATAAGGTAAAGCTTAACATGAACTGGGTTCTTTCAACAGCATACGGCGAGAAGGTCACCGCGGCACTGGGTGCGGGTCAGTATCCGAACGTAATGCTTGTTACAGCGAGAAACTCATCTATTATCCAGAACTCAAAGCACGGCACATTTAACGACATAAAGTTTGCCTTCGATGATCCGGAGCGTTATCCGTATTTTGCTCAGGCAAACAAGTCTATTTTGAAGAACATAACCATCGACGGCAAGATCGACGGCGTATACCGCGCAAGAACGATTGGTCGTAACGGTATGACATTCCGTAAGGACTGGGTTCTCAATCTGTACAAGAAGGGTGTTCTTAACTTTGAAGAACCCAAGACGATAGCGGATTTGGACGCGATGGTGAAAGCCTTCACAGAGAACGATCCGGACGGTGACGGGCAGAAGAATACATACGGTATGATAATAACTACCTACCTGGCAGGTCCGCTGGATAACCTTGCGATCTGGATGGGTTCGCCCAACGGCTGGGGATATGACGAGGAAACAGACACATGGAAGCCGTCGTTTATGTCACAGGGATACTTTGACGCACTTACAAAGCTGCGCGACTGGTATGCTGCCGGCTATATAAACAAGGATATGGCTACTCTCGATCCGAACAGCTGGGATACGCAGTTCCTTAACGGCTACGGTGGTATTCAGATAGATGTTGCCGACCGTGCAAGAAGAAACGCCACCAATATCGAGAGCAAGGATCCGAATGCGATAGTTGATGTTATCGGCTATGTAACAAAGGACGAGGGCACCAATCCGGCTATTCTCCCGACAACAGGTTACAACGGCTACTATGTAATGCCGAAGAAGACCGTTCAGACAGAAGAAGAGCTTGACTTCATCCTTTCAGTTCTTGACGAATGCAATAGCCCGACGGTTGTAAACCTTTGCAATTACGGTATAGAGGGTATGCACTATACACTTGATGAAAACGGCAAGGCTGTTGTTATTGACGATGACAAGCTGACAAAGGATTACGCGGATCTTAACCAGTTCTCAATGGCTATGGTATCGGGATCAGAGTATCTTTCAAAGGCATTTGCCAATATAGTTGCCGCAAAGGTTCAGGAAGTCTATGAAAGCAATGAGCAGTGGGGTGTTGCGAACCCGATGGCTCCGTACATTTCCGAAAACTATGCAATGAGCGGTACCCAGCTTGATGCGATCATAGACGAGGCAAAGACAAACTATATCACCGGAAATCTTGATGCGGACGGCTACAGAAAGGCTGTTGAGCAATGGATGAAGATGGATGGCGATCTCGTATGTGAAGACTTCAAGAGAGCATTTGACACAGATGAGACTAATATTGTTGACGGAAAGATAGTAATTCCTGAGGAATATAAATATCAATTCGCATTCTAATGTCATAATACAGTTTCAAAAAACGGCTGCCGGGCAAATGCCCGACAGCCGTTTTTCTTGCTTTATAGAAATTGCTTCTTATAAAGCAAAAAAGGATTTAATTGCCCGTGCGATATATCCGACCTATGGTCGGAAACGCACATGGGCATAACAAAGTGCTTTATCTTCTCTGCCCGCCGCAGGCGTGCGCCGAAGGCGCTTTGTT
>CAJONM010000139.1 GCA_905235885.1 uncultured Clostridia bacterium | reverse complement strand
CTTATAGACGATCGCCATTCCGCCGCTGCCGATCTTATCCAAAATTTCATATCTGTCGCTCAAAATGGAGCCTACCAGTCTTTCTGCATCCGGCATTATTCACTCTCTCCTTCCATAATTATGACGGTTATGTTATCCGCGCCGCCGCGCTCTGTCGCCATATCCATAAGGCGTTTGGCGGCGGTCTTTATGTCCGTTCCCGAAACGATCTCACACAGCTCCGAGTCGTCTATCTCTCCGTATAATCCGTCCGAGCAAAGCAGCAGCTTTTGTCCGCTGTACGGCTTCACGCCCGAATCCACCCTTACCACAGGCTCCACGCCCATGGCTCGCGTTATCTGATTTCGCCGCGGATGATGCTTCGCCTCCTCGCGGCTTATCATTCCGAGCTTTACAAGCTCCTGTACATATGAATGATCTCTTGTTATCTGCTTTATATTATCATCTATCATATACGCCCGCGAGTCGCCCACATGGGCATATATTACATTGCCGTCACGAACCATGCACATGGTCGCCGTTGTCCCCATGCCCATGACGCTTTCGTTTTGGCATGAGTATTGGTATATCTTTTCGTTTGCGTACCTGAACGCGCGGCAAAGAAGCTCCTTTACCTGAAATACATCCATATCATCAAAAGGATGTCCGTCTATGTACTCCCTTACGCATGAGACAGCCATGGAGCTTGCCACCTCTCCGGCAAGATGTCCGCCCATGCCGTCGGCGACGATCGCGTAATGTACGCCGTCGGAGTTGTGGATGTAGTAGCTGTCTTCGTTTATTTTACGCACAAGTCCTACATCCGTCAACGCTTCAATCTTCAATAAAAGCACTCCTTTCCGTTATATTCTCTGTCTTTTTCCTAAGCTGACCGCAGGATGCGGATATGTCCGCGCCAAGCTCGCGCCGTATCGTCGCGTTTGCTCCGCGCGATATAAGCCTTTGGCAGAACGCGTTTATTTCCGCTTTTGAGCCTTTCCTGTATTCGCGCTCCTCTACCTTGTTTACGGGTATGAGGTTTATATGCGCGCCCAACGGCTTTACAAGCGCGGCAAGCTCGTCGGCGTTTTTGAGGCTGTCGTTCTCTCCCTTTATAAGCGAATACTCCACGCTCAGCCGCCGTCCTGTTTTATCGGTGTAATACCTGCACGCTTCCATCAGCTCCGCTATCGGATATTTGCGGTTTATCGGCATCAGCCGGTTTCTTATCCCGTCATTGGGCGCGTGCAGCGATATTGTCAGAGTTATCGGCAGGCACTCGTCGGCAAGTCTGTATATATTCGGCACTATGCCGCAGGTCGAGAGCGTTATATGCCTGTATCCGATATTTTTTCCGTTTTCGTTGTTTATGATGTGCAGAAATTTCAGCACATTGTCGTAATTGTCAAGCGGCTCGCCTATACCCATAAGTACAATATTAGAGATACGCTCGCTCATGTCCTTCTGTGCAAATATCACCTGATCCGCTATCTCGCCGGCTGTAAGAGAGCGATACAGACCGCCTATGGTCGAGGCACAGAATCCGCATCCCATGCGGCATCCTACCTGTGATGATATACATATCGTAAGCCCATGATGATACCGCATTACGACGCTTTCGATGCAGTTGCCGTCCGCCATGCGAAACAGATATTTGACCGTCCCGTCAATTTCCGAGACAAGCTTTTTTTCAATATCGGGCGCGGAGATGTATGCCCTTTCGCCGAGCTTTGAGCGCAGCTCCTTGGAAATATCGGTCATTTCATCAAATGATCTGACTCCCATATGCAGCCATTTGAAGATCTGGGCGGCGCGAAATTTCTTTTCGCCCATATCGCTCAGATATTGCTCAAGCTCTTTAAACTCCAAGCTCTTTAAATCAGTCATTTTCGTTTCATCTTGCATATATAAAATCCGTCTGTCTTATCCGTATCGGGATAATAGGTCTTTTCGTATATTTTTTCAAATTCACCGTTTCCGTTAAGAAACGCGTCCGTTATCGCTTCGTTTTCACGCGGATCTATCGTGCAGGTCGAATAAACGAGCGTTCCGCCGCGCTTTAAGCAGCCTGCACCGCCTTTAAGAATTTTAAGCTGTATATCCGTCAGCGCGTCAATATCTGCCGCGCCGAGCTTTATGTCCGGCTTTCGCCTTATAATGCCCCAGCCCGAGCACGGCACATCGCACAACACCCTGTCCGCCGACTGCAAAAGCGACGGATCGGGAGCTGTCGCATCGCCTTTCCTTGCCGTTATCGAGTTTAGTCCGAGCCGCTTTGCGCTCTCGTTTATAAGTTTTATCTTATGATCATATATATCAAACGCCAGAACTCGCCCCGTATCTCGCTGGAGCTGTGCGATATGCGTCGATTTCCCTCCGGGCGCGGCGCACATATCTATCACCGTTTCGCCCTCTTTGGGATCGAGCGCGATCGCCGCTTGCTGTGCCGCCTCGTCCTGAACGCTGTAGAAGCCTTCCCTATACAGCTTGTCCGCGCCCACATCGAAGCCGCCGCAATATATCGCGTCACCGCCGCCCGTCTCTGCGTCTGTTCCTCTGCCGCGCAAAATGTCGGCAAGCTCCGCCGCCGTTATTTTCATCGTGTTTGCTCTCAGTACCAGTCGCGGCGGCTCATTGAGTGCTGCCATGATCGGCTCGGCGCGGCTGCCGAAATACTTGATAAATGCCTCCGCCATTTCGCGGCTGTATGAATGCTCTACCGCGATCCTGTCCGTCTCATCATCGGGATAGTTTATCCTGCATCCGTCACGGCAAAATGAGCGAAGCACGGCGTTTACAAACCGCTCCGCGCCGCCCCTGCAGTATTTTTTCGCAAGCCTTACGCTCTGATCGACGGCAGCCGACTGCGGTATCTTGTCCGTATACAAAAGCTGGTACATACCAAGCTCCAATATCAGCTGTATATACTTATCGCGTTTTTTTACCCTTGCGTATTGCCTTATCACATGATCAAGCGTGAAATGACGCGATATTACGCCGTATACAAGCGTTGTCAAAAGCCCTTTCTCAGGCGGAATCATATCTCTGTTGTCCGCCATGAACGATTTGAGCGCAAGATTGGAATACGCGCCTTTAAAGAAAACCTCGTATAATACCAGAAGCGCCGCTTCTCTTGCCGATATCATCGTCTGTTGCGGCTTCCGCCGCTTACGAGCATCAGCAGTCTCAATATCTGAAGCGCGGTAGACGCCGCGGACGCAAAATATGTCATTGCCGCCGCCGTAAGCACCTTTTTTGCGCCCTTTATCTCATCCTCGTCAAGGATAGCCATGCTCTCAAGCGTTTTAAGCGCACGCGCGGACGCGTTCGTTTCGGTCGGTATCGTTACGAGCTGGAACGCGAAAACGGCGCAATAGAGCACGATACCGAGCATTGCAAGATTTGCCCAACCGAGTATCAGTCCTATGAATATCAGCGGCAGTGATGCGTGCGAGCAGATGTTGACGAACGGCACTATGCCGTTGCGAATTTTTATCGGCACATAGCCTGCCTGATGCTGAACGGCGTGTCCGCACTCATGCGCGGCAACGCCCAACGCCGCTATTGACGATGACGCGTATGTTGCATCCGACAGACTTATGATATTGTTTCTCGGATCGAAATTGTCCGTAAGACTGCCCGATATTCGTCTTATCTGTATATGCCTGAGTCCGTTTGCGTCAAGTATGCGTCTGGCGCATTCCGCGCCGGTTATGCCTCTGCGTGACGATACCTTGTCATATCTTGCATATGTGTTTTTTATATGCGCCGACGCAAGAAGCGTTATGATGATACCGATTATAACAAATATATAGCTTGAGTCCATCATTCCTATATAGTACATTTATCATACCCCCAAGATCGTGCCTGTTTCCAG
>CAJONM010000138.1 GCA_905235885.1 uncultured Clostridia bacterium | reverse complement strand
GTAAGTCCGTTATGCGAGAGACTGCTTGCCCACATGACCTCGGCACGCGCGTCATAATCATGCGGATCCTCGCCAAGCCTTATGGCGCATTTCATTACCGTCCTGAGCAATCCCTCAGCTATCTCATCGGTCAGCTCCATATTTCCGCCCTGTGTAAAATACCGCTCCATGGTGTGCATCATAATATCCGTACAACCCGACTGCGTCTGGTAATCGGGCAGCGTCATGGTAAGCTCCGGATTCATAACGGCGAATTTCGGGCGCGACAGATCGTTGCCGTAGGAGCGCTTCTCGCCCGTATCTTCGTTCGTTATGACGCAGCTGCTGCTCATCTCACTGCCGGCAGCGGATATGGTGAGCACCGCGCCGATCGGCATAGACCGTTTCGGGGCGCGTTTTTTCTCAAACAGGTCCCATACATCCTTGTCCGGCTCTGCCGCGCCGTAGGCAATGGCTTTTGCCGAGTCTATCGCCGAGCCGCCGCCGACGGCTATGATAATATCCACATCATTTTCCAAAACGAGCGCGATCCCCTCGCGCACCTTTCCGAGCCGCGGATTTGGCACAACGCCGCCAAGCTCGATATATTCTATCCCCTCAAGCCCCAGCGACGCTCTTACCTCATCAAGCAGCCCCGAACGCTCCGCGCTCTGTCCGCCGTAATGGATAAGGGCGCGTTTTGCGCCAAGCTCCGCGGCAAGCTTTCCCGTTTTGTGCTGCGCACCCCTGCCGAACACCACACGCGTCGGCGTATAATAGTTAAAATCAAACATTCTGCATCGGCTCCTTTCGCAAGACCCAAGAGGGATCTCATTCGCTGAAATCCGTATCGGGTGTGATCCGGACGGTATAATCCGGATACTCCTCCATCAGTTTTTGCCGCAGCGCGAGAGCGACGGCTAAGCGGTCGGGCGCGTCAAAGCTTATGACCGCGTCACAGCGGATCTCCGCCCGATCGGGGTCCGTATGCACCGCCGCGGCGGTGATATAGCTGTCCTCTTTCATATATCTGCGCCTCCTTGTTTTTATTGTACCACATTTTTGTTAAAAAGTCTATATCAGGTGAAAAGTTTTTGGTTTAATTCGAATAGTGAGGGCAGGTTGAAAAAACAAAATCAGAAAATATGCAGCGGACGCAGCCCGCTGTAATCATATGTTGACAGCGGACGATCCAGGCTGTCGCGGCTGTGCGCGGCGATAAGCACCGTTTCTGGCGTGCCGCGCCCGGCGGATATGACAACGGGCGTATGCGAAAACCGCTCTCCGCCTTGGAATTTTATCTGGACTATGTCGCCCTCGCGTATCGCGACGAGCGGCACTACAGCCGCACGCGGTCCTGCACCGCGATTATTTACAAGAAAGCGGAACAGCTCCTCCACGCCCGTCCATGACGGCGTTCTGTTATCCGCGCTTATATAGTACCAGCCCGTAACGGGCGTGTAGTTCATAACGCCGCAGCCGGCGTATATACATTGCGACGCAAAATTCGTGCAGTCGCCTCCGAGCATTGAAAAATCATAATATCGGGGATTTCTCCCCAATGCCCAGCGCCGCGCGTATTCAACCGCGCGGTATCGGTCGTATCTCATAAAACATCACCACGACTATACTATGATCGGGGTGATCGGATCGTGATGTTATATTTTCCTCAGCGCAATGCACAAAAGCATTGTTATGACCATATCGGGGAGCGTATTGCCTACGGGTATATCCGTTTTCATAAGCAGTCGGTATACCGCAAAGCCGATCAGCCATATCACGAGATTTTTTACGGCAAACGCGTTGTCTGTACTGTCTTTTTTAAGTATAAAGAAATCGGCGATCTGTATTGCGATCATCGGCGCGAAAACCGAGCCGATAAGATACAAAAAGTCCGTTATGTCATCCATGGGGAACAATATCGCCGCCGCCGTTCCGAGAGCCGCCGCCGCGACAGCTACCCATTTTCCGTTTATCCTCTTTGAGAGCGACTCGCTTGAAACGCCTGCCGAATACGCGTCAAGGAATGTAGTCGTGACGGTAGAGAATACGATTATAAGAAGTCCGGCTATGCCAAGCCCTGCCTTCATCATTATACCTGCTATATCGCTCTGTCCGGTAAATATCGCCGCGCCCATGCCTATCATATACATCCAGCAGCTTACCGCGCCGTATACCGCTGCGCTGACCGCCGTTGCCTGCACGGGCTTTTGCGCGTCGCGCGTGTAATCGCTTATGAGCGGCAGCCACGACAGCGGCATCGCCACAGACAGCTCGACCGCCGCGCCGAAGGACATTCCCTCGCCGACCGCCATAGGTGTCGATCCGTCCTTAAATATAACAAAGCACAGCACAACTGTCAGTATAAACAGCGCCGCCATTGCAAAAATATTTATCTTATTGAGATTTTTTATCCCTATCATTATCCACAACGCGATAAGCGCGCCTATCACAAGGCACCACACCCATCCGCCGACGGCTAAGATGCTGTTTGCCGAGAGTGCGCCGTCATATATCATTATCGCCGTCCAGCCGACAAGCTGAACGATATTAAGTATTGAAAACAGCAGTCCGCCTTTGCCGCCGAAGCTCATTTTTGCCGTTTCCATCGCGCTCCGCCGCGCTATGCCGCCGATAAGTCCGGCAAAAAACAGCATTACGCAGCCGATAATATGCCCGGTAAGTATGGCCAAAACGCCTTGCTTAAAGCCGAGCGGCGCAAAATATGTTCCCGTAAGTATCTCGGCAATGGATACCGCCGCGCCGAACCATATAAGTCCGCTTTCAAATACCGATATTTGTTTCTTGTCTCTCATCTGGCGCCTCCTCTTTAAATCTGCCGCAAAGATCAAACGCATGATCCATCGGTCCGGAGCCGCTGCCCAGATCAAGCATCGCTCCGAGCGCGCCGGATATGAAATCCTTTGCTCTCTCTATTGCCGTTTCCGTATCAAAGCCCTTTGCAAGATTTGCCGCGATCGCTGATGAAAGCGTGCAGCCGGTGCCGTGCGTGTTGGGATTGTCTATGCGCGTGCCGTAAAACCAGCGAAAACGCGCGCCGTCATATAAGAGGTCGTTTGAGTCGTTTATGCTGTGTCCGCCCTTTAACAGCACCCTGCAGCCGAAGCTGTCGCCTATTTGCGCCGCGGCGCGTTCCATATCGGCTTTTCCGCCGATATGTATTCCCGACAGGATCTCCGCCTCGCCGATGTTAGGCGTTACGACGGCGGCTATGGGAAACAGTACGGCGCAAAGTGCCTCTACCGCGTCCGTTTTGATAAGCCTGCCTCCGCTCGTTGCCGCCATTACGGGATCGACAACGATATTTTTCGCCGCGTAACGGCAAAGCCGCTCGCCTATGACCTCGATAAGTCCGACGGACGAGACCATACCGATCTTTACCGCGTCGGGGAAGATGTCCTCAAATACAGCGTCAAGCTGCTGCTTTAAAAATTCAGGAGTTGCCTCCATGATAGCTCTGACGCCGGTCGTGTTCTGGGCAGTAAGCGCGGTAACCGCGCTCATGGCATAAACTCCGTTTAATGTCATGGTTTTTATATCTGCCTGAATGCCGGCGCCTCCGCAGGAGTCACTGCCTGCGATTGATAATGCTGTTCTCATTTTCTTTTTGATCCTTTCTTTTCATTACGCATTATTTTTCTACCGCGACAGAGAGTGGTGCCCCCGGTCTGCCGCCATATATTATTGTGCCTTTATCACCTCCGCTGCCGCCTCTTTCATCGCTTTTGCGGCGCTTTTTATATCATCCGCTCCGAATATGGCTGATACAACGGCAACTCCCGTTATGCCGCAGCCGCGAAGCTCGTTTATATTGTCAAGACATATTCCGCCTATCGCAACAGACGGGATCTTTACGCATCCGCTTATCTCTTTGAGCCTGTCTGCCGTTATACGCAATGCGTTCTCTTTTGTCGGTGACGGGAATACCGCGCCCACGCCTATGTAGTCGGCGCCGTCATCCTGCGCCGCCCTCGCCTGCTCGGGCGTTTTTGCCGTCGCACCTATGATAAAGCCGTCACCTGCCGCTTTGCGTATCTGTGCGACGGGCATATCCTCCGCGCCCACATGAACGCCGTCCGCGCCGCACTCAATAGCTACCGCGGCGTTGTCGTTTATTATAAGCGGCACGCCGTAGCGGTGGCACAGCTCTTTGAGCCTGATCGCGCGGCGCATCAGCTCGCTTTCGGAAATATTCTTTTCCCTCAGCTGCAGCATCGTTACGCCGCCCGAAAGAGCGGCTTGTGCCATATCATAAAGTCGGCTCTCATCGCCGCCGCCCGTTATCGCGTAAAGCGATAGCATATCGCTTTTAAATATCATAGCCTTTTAAATATCCTTTCACATCATCGCACTTCATAACGCCGCTCATAATGCACGCGCCTGCCGCGCCGGCGGCGCGGACTGCCCCGATATTTTCAGCCGTTATTCCGCCTATGGCGTATACGGGTATGGAAACGCTTTCGCATACGGCTCTCAGAAATTCAAGCCCACGACCCGGCAGACCGCGTTTACAGTCTGTTTCAAAAATGTGTCCTGCCGTTATGTAGGTGCAGCCGCTCTTTTCCGCTTCTATCGCGTCCGTGACGGAATGACACGACGCGCCAAGAACGGAATATCCTTCCTTTTCTTTACCGGACATACCGCGCAGCATAAAAAGAGGCATATGCAGCGCATCCGCGCCAAGCTCGCGTGCCACATTCGGGTGGCTGTGCAATATGAGCCTGGCGGATACGGCGCGGCATATTTCATATGCCGTCGCGGCAAGCGCGGAGTAATCCTCCTCGGAAAGCTCCTTTGCCCGTAAAATTATACCCCTTGGCTTTGCCATGGCGATCTTTCTTATCCGATCTGCCATATTGCCGCGGCACAAGGCAGGATCGGTCACACATAAAATATCAGACATATAGGTAATCGTTAAGGACGGGCTGAAGCCCCTCGTCGCTTATATCGCTGTACATACTGTCAAAACTGCGGCTGTCGGCGATCTCGAATTGCTCATCGCCCTGCTCCCCGTCCTTCTCCTTTCCGCTGTATTTGCTTTCATGATCACCTATTCCCGTCGATACTCCGGCGGATATTTTTGTCGCGGCGATCTTTACTATGCCGTTTCTGAACTCGGCGCTCTCACGCGATGAGACCGTTATCCCCACGAACGGGAGGAAAATACGGTACGCGCATATTATCTGGCATAGCTGCTTCTCATGAACATCGAGCGGATTTATGCGGTCATTGTTTATGATCGGACGAAGCCGCGGACATGACAGCGACATCTCCGCGTGCGGATATTTTCGCTGCAAATAATATGCGTGCAGCGCGGTCGCGAGCGCGTCCTTGCGGAAATCGGAAAGACCCAGAAGCGCGGAAAACGCCACTCCGCGCATACCGCCCATGAGAGCGCGTTCCTGCGCGTCAAATCTGTACGGCCATACGCGTTTATGCCCCATAAGGTGGAGCGTTTCATATTTGTCGGTGTCGTATGTCTCCTGGAAAACCGTTACATAATCGGCGCCGCATTCATGCAGATAGCGGTATTCGTCCGTATTGACGGGATATATCTCAAGCCCCACCATGCGGAAATATTTCCGCGCAAGCCTGCACGCCTCGCCGATGTATTGTATATCACTCTTTGCGCGGCTCTCACCGGTGAGTATGAGTATTTCCTCCATACCGCTTTCGGATATGATTTTCATCTCGCGCTCTATCTGCTCATAGGACAGCTTCATGCGGTTTATGTGATTATAGCAGTTGAAGCCGCAGTATACGCAGTAATTTTCGCAATAATTGGCTATGTAAAGCGGCGTAAACAGGTATACGGTGTTGCCGAAATGCTTTCCCGTCTCAAGCCTTGCTCTCTGTGCCATCTGCTCAAGAAACGGCTCTGCCGCCGGCGATAAAAGAGCCTTGAGATCCTCTACCGAGCAGCTTTCATGCTCCAGTGCCGCCATAACATCACGCGCAGTGTACTTTAAACAGTCGTATGATCTCATATGACCCAGTACCTTATCGCATATATCCGAGCTTATCCGCTCCATACCCGGCATATATTCCATATGGCTTGTCCGCGAGGTGGGATCCGTCTCAAGGCGATGCTTTTTTTTCAGTGCCTCCTCCGAAAGATGCTCCGAGTCAATAAAAAATGTATTTTCCATT
>CAJONM010000137.1 GCA_905235885.1 uncultured Clostridia bacterium | reverse complement strand
GACTCGATGGTCTGAGGCATTACACCGTCGTCAGCTGCAACTACCAGAACCGCGATATCCGTCACCTGAGCTCCTCTTGCACGCATCGTTGTAAACGCTTCGTGACCGGGTGTATCGAGGAATGTTATTATTCTGTCATTGAGCGTTACGCTGTATGCGCCGATGTGCTGCGTAATGCCGCCTGCCTCCGTTGATGTTACGCTTGTATGACGGATAGCGTCAAGAAGCGAGGTCTTGCCGTGATCGACATGACCCATAACAACAACGACCGGCGGACGGGAGCTAAGCTCCTCTTCCTTGTCCTCATCGTCTATATCCATAAACAGGCGATCCTCTTTTGAAAGAACTATCTCTTTCTTGCACTCTATGCCGAATTCTCCTGCTATCAGCTCGGCTGTGTCAAAATCTATCGCCTGATTAACAGTCGCGATTATTCCAAGCATCATGAGCTTTTTAACGACCTCTGCAACGCCCTTGCCCATTCTTTGTGCAAAATCGCCCACCGTTATAACATCCGGCACCTCGATCTCTGTTATCACCTTAGGCTTCGGCTTTTGTACCGCCTTTTTATTATCATCCGTCCTGCGGAAATTATTCTTTGCCGCTTTCTTATCCTGCTGCTTTCTGTCGCCCTTATTCTTTTTGTTGCCGCGGTGACCTATGCCCATATCATCGGCAAACCGCTCAAGGCGCTCGTTCTTTTCAAGCTTATCAAGATCGAAATTGGCAGTGCGCGTATCGACCGTTCTGCTCTTTTTCTCGCCCTTGATAACATATTCCTTTGATGTTTCGCTGCGATCCACCTGTGAAAGGTCAACTCTTACGCCTGTCTGCTTCTTGGCCTGATTGTGATGCTTCTTCTGCTTCTCCTTGCGTGCCTTTTCCTCGGCCTTGCGCTTCGCCTTCGCTTCAGCCTCAGCCGCTGCGCGCGCCGCCTTCTTTGCCTCAGCTTTCTCTCTTTCCTCGGCAAGCCTTGCCTCTTCCTCAGCCTTTGCCTTCGCCTCTGCCTCAAGACGCGCCTGCTCGCGTGCGGCACTCGCCTTTTTCTTTTCCTCCGCGACGATCTCGGCTATTTCGGCGCTGCTAAACATATCAGCCTGCGTGATTATATCAACGACCAAAGACGCCTGTTCCTCCGTAAGAGCAGTCGCCGCGCTTTTGGCTGTAACGCCATGCTCGCCCAGCTTCGCTATTATATCCTTACTTACCGCCTTGAATTTTTTTGTTATCTCTCCAAGCTTAATTGTAGATGTACCTGCCATACCACATCACCCTTTCTCTGTTTCGCAACACATAGAATATATATCTGAAATCGCCTTGGCGAAATTATTATCATTTACCGATACTACCGCTCTGTCTCCTCCGCCGGTCATACGCCCAAGCTCCGACATATCCCCGACCTCTATCAATTTTATTTTATAATATCTGCACGAGTCGCCGATCGACTTCTTCGTGCCGTCTGAGGCGTCGCGAGCTATTATTACAAGCCTTGCCCGTTGTGATTTTATCATCTTTGAGCAAATAAACGCGCCTGTCGATATTTTCCCCGCCTTCTTTGCCAAGCCGAGCATTCCGTATAATTTGTTCAAATCATATCCTCCAGCAGCTTATACAGGTCATCGGACGCCTTCATTTTAAGATATTTCTGAGCTGTCCGCTTCTTCTGGGCCAGCCTTATACATTCGGCGTTGCGGCATATATAAACGCCCCTGCCCGTAGCTTTATTATCGGCATCCGGCACAATTGCTCCGGTGTCCTCGTCCGCCATGAGCCTTATCAGCTCCCGTTTCGGGCGGTGGGCTCTGCACGCGGCGCACATTCTCAGCGGTATGTGCATAATATTAACTCCTCTCGCATTCCGATAATACGCCCATTGCCTGTTTTTCTTCGGCTCAGAGCCTTATTGCTGCGCCTTTATATCTATCTTCCAGCCCGTAAGCTTTGCCGCAAGACGGACATTCTGTCCCGATTTTCCTATCGCCAGCGAAAGCTGATATTCCGGCACAAGTACCTTTGCCGTTTTTTCGTTCTCGCTTACGGTGCAGGATACGACATTTGCCGGTGCAAGCGCGGCTGTTATATATTCGACCGGATCCTCGCTCCACTTGATAATATCTATCTTTTCGTCGCCAAGCTCGTCATTTATCGTCTGCACGCGCATTCCTCTGGGGCCTATGCACGCTCCCTGTGCGTCAACATCGGGGTCGTTTGAATATACAGCGATCTTTGTTCTTGATCCGCCCTCGCGCGCTATCCCCTTTATTTCCACGATACCCTCGGCGATCTCCGGCACCTCTGTTTCAAACAAGCTCCTTACAAGTCCCGGATGCGTTCTTGATAAAACAAGCTGAGTGCTCTTTGCGTCCGTCCTTATATCGCTTATATAGAATTTCATCACATCGCCCTGCTCGTATATCTCGCCCTCAGGCTGCTCACGCTTTGGCAATACGGCTTCGGTGCGGTCATACTTGTCTACATTGACATATACCTTATCATCGGTAACGAGCAGTATCGTACCCGATACCGCGCCCAACGAGCGATCCTCGCGGTCACTGTATATTATGCCGCGCTCCGCCTCGCGGATACGCTGCGTAACTATTCCCTTTGCCGTCATCGCGCTCATTCTGCCGAAATCCTTAGGAGTTACCTCTATATTTACCGTATCGCCCAATTCATAGCTGTCCGAAAGCCGGCGCGCATCGTCAAGGGATATCTGCTCTCTTGCATCCTCAACAGCCTCAACAACTGTCTTTTGCGCGAAAACATGATAATCACCTGTCTCTCTATCGATCGATACAAGCACATTCGGCGCATCGTTCTTGCCCCTGTAATAGTTCTTTTTATATGCCGCTACGAGCGCCGCTTCAAGCGCTTCTATAATAACATTTTCATCAATACATTTTTCGCGACATATGTCCTTTATCGCCCTAAATAACTCGTTCATTTTATGTGCAACTCCTGTTCTTAAAAAATAAATTTTAATCTAATATACGCCGCTTCCTTCAGCGGTACCATGATATCGCCGTTATCCGTTCCGATCACCGCCGTTTTATCGTGATAATCTCTCAGCACCCCGTCAAACTCCTTCGCCCCGTCCGATGCAGCGTAAAGCTTTACCTCGACCTCTCTGCCCAGATAGTAGAGAAATTCACGCTCTTTTTTCAGTTTCCTGTCCACACCTGGCGATGACACATCCAGTGAATATTCACCGTCTATTATGTTCTCTTTGTCGAGTATCGGTTCAACAGCGCGCGAAAACGCTTCGCATTCGTCTATCCCGACACCATTCTCCTTGTCGATGTAATAGCACAGCACGCCGCTATCATATTCCACATCGACAATATATACTCCCTGCGCGGCGGCGGTGCTTTCCGCCAGCTCAAGGGCGTATGATGCAATATCATTCTTTTTTCCCATACACAAGCTCCTCCGTAAGCCCGATAATATATTTATACGCTTTACATAATTAAAGAGTGCGTTTGCAACGCACTCTTAGAAATCAGATTAACAAAACCTATTCTAAACATACACATAATACCATAAAATGCGGGCATTGTCAAGCATAAAATAGAATATCGTCGATTTTGTACAATTTTATCCCTTTGAGCTTTACAATATGGTGATTATTCACCGTAAACCATACCGTCGGCAGTCGTCGTGTCCTCCACAGATGTATAATCGGTGTTATCTATCTGCGAATCGACAGTCTGCGTTATGCCGCGGATCATACAAAGCTCATCGTTTGTTACCTCCGATGCCTTGTAAAGCGAAAGCGTATACGGATCGGTCGTTCTGACATATCCGCCTACCGTCATATATCCTCCGTAGCCAAGTGCCGGATACCTGTCATTGGGGTTGGCATACCACATTCCGCCGCCGTCTGTTCCGAACAGGTCTATGACCCTGAGCTGAAGCTGCTGCATATTCGGTACAAGAACATCGCCGTTTGATGTGTCATAAGTCGCGTCCGCAGGTACCGTTTCGCTTCGTATTCCGGCAGATGTGAAATCGGTAAGGAACTGAGAATATTTTATTACCTCTTTGACCGTCAGATTTGTTTTTATATCCGACATTATATCCGTATAGATAGCCGGTATTTTCTGAATCAGCGCAAGATTGAGCTTCTGGTCAACAAGCGTTTTCAAAAACTCCTGCTGCACCGCTATTCTGTCCTCATCGCCCCTTAGATAGCTTTTCCCGTAGTTGTTCTTTCTGTACCTGAGAAGATGCACGACCTGCGTTCCGTTCAGATCATAATTGCCCGGCGGCAGATTGATGTGAAGATTTTGAACGGGATCGTCATAAACCATTCCCTCGCCGTCTCCGTAAATATCGGGGATCGTGAAATTTACCGGTCCGAGCTCGTCT
>CAJONM010000136.1 GCA_905235885.1 uncultured Clostridia bacterium | reverse complement strand
CGGCGCGAGACAGGATCAGATCGGCCGCCGATATTTCGTGCAACCCCGTCTCAACGAACGGGTCCGCCGCCTCCGCCGCCGCGTTCGGATAGCCCGTTATCGTGGCGGTAGCCGCAACGCCAAGCTCATTAAAGCCTGCCGCGCCGTACGGATCGGTACCGATGCCTCGCTCATTCGAGCCGGGTATCGCACTGTATCGGTATGTATGCGACGGATACGGAATTGTAAGACCGAACGCGTCCGTATAGCATTCTCCCTCTTCATGATCCGCCGCTTGGTGGACAATGAACCGTTTCGACGAATAGCTTGTCATATCCTCGGTACGCGCTATTATGATCGAGCCGTCGGAGGTCATACCCTTTCCGACATATACGCCCGTACACGCCGCGGCTGTATCATATGCGGCAAGCATGACCGCCGCCGATATAGTCAATATTTTCTTCAGCTTCATTTATGTATTTATTTCCTTTCCATGCTCTTTTGCGCCGTGCGGATAAATTCGGCATCTACGCCGTTCATATCCTTATTCATAAGCATATATACATGTATCGTATGATTTTCCGTATCGGTGGCTATCCTTCCGACATGAATGTAGTTGTACCGCTCCATCAGATCCGTCGGAAATTGGTACGACTGCTCCTTTAGCATAATAACGAATTGATTTTCATGTGGCAGGAATCTTTCCATGCTCACGCAGTTGTCAAACGGATTAGCCTCCGACAGCGGCTGATATGAATATATGGGCTTGTCTGTTTCATAATACGCCAGAACGCCTCGAAAATGATCGGTAACGGACCTCTCGTCGCTGTTACAGATTATATAGCTGTCGCAGTTTCCGTATCGCTCTGTAAAGCTTTCGCTCATAATAATATCGCTTACATTGTATTCCTTGCAGAACAAGTATGTATAATTAAGTATTCCGCTTACGGCAAGCACCGCGCCGCACAACGCGCGGATCTCACGCGGCTGCACGCGCGCTATCGCAATAGACGCAAATATCAGAAATACCGGTATGGTCGGAACAGAATACCGTATTACAAATATCGGTCTTACAGCCAGTGATACGGCGACACCTGCCAGTATCGTCGCACCCCATACGGTTATCGCCAGAAGTGATAGTGTTTTTTCTCTCTTATCAAGCGAAAATATCGCCGTAAGCAGCAGCATTATAAACACAAGCTCCGTAAAATATATAAAATACGCGCCGCCGTTGCCGACATTGAAGGTATCGGTAATATACCTCTCGACAACGGTCATATTTATCGGGTCGATCCAATACTCGTTTTCCACTTTATATGCAAGCTGCGCTATGAAGCTGCCCAGCCATGGCAGATACAGCACCACCGACAGCACCACGCATATTATCCAGCGTCTGAGCATATGCTTTTTGTGCTTTAGTATACATATCAAAAGGATAAAATATATTATCCCCACCGCCACGAGCGCAAAATAATGCGTATATGCCGCCGCAACGCCCGACAGGAGCATGATCGCGCTGTCCTTTGCCTTTCCTCGGTCATAGCTCTTATACGCCCATATCGCCGTCATGAAAACGAACAGCGCGGCAAGGGAGTACATCCTTATCTCGACGGCGTACGGCACCATAAACGGGAATATCAGAAACATCACCATAAAGCACAGCGATACCTTTTTATCAAATATCCCTTTAAGCTGCACGCCTCCGATAATGATGATAAGCAGCATCGGTATCATCGAAAACACCTTCGCCGCCGTAAATGTATCCGAAAACGGCGTAACAAACAGCTTCAGCAGAATGTAGTACAGCGGCGGATGCACATCGGCGGCGGTTATCCGCCACATCTCGCTGTAGCTGTGCCGCAGAACACCGAAAGTATACGCCTCATCATACCATATGTCCGTACCGAAAAGCAGCGATATGTATACGCCTGCCGCAAGCATCAATATGAGCGCGAACGATAATTTATATCTCTTTGTCATTGTCCCTTTCCGTAACCGTTGCGGTTAGCTCCTTATGTCTGTTTCCTTTGTAATATATTTCGGTCTGTTTTTTACCTCTAAATACAGCTTTGCCAAATACTGCCCGACTATGCCTATGGTGAAAAGCTCCAGGCCGCCTATGAGCAGTATTACACATATCAGCGACGGGTAGCCTGCAACTGGATCACCCCATATGAGCGTCTTGACGATGATGACAAGTATGAATATCAATGCCACAACAAGACAGGCGATACCCAGAACGGACGCTATCGCAAGCGGCTTGGTGGAAAACGCCACGATCCCGTCAAGAGAATAGTCTATAAGTTTTTTTAAGCTCCATTTGGTTTTTCCTGCGCTGCGCTCGATGTTGTCATATGAGATCCACGCTGTGTTGTAGCCGACCCAACTGAATATACCCTTTGAGAAACGGTTGTATTCTCCAAGCTCCAGTACCGAATTGACCATTCGTCTGCTCATCAGTCTGAAATCACGCGCGCCCCTTACGATCTCGGTATCGGATATTTTATTTACAAACGAATAAAATCTGTCTGCCATAAACGATCTAAGCGGCGGCTCTCCCTTTCTGTCACTGCGCTTTGCGGCAATACAGTCATATCCGCCTTCCTTGATCTTGTTGTACATCTGCTCGATAAGCCGCGGCGGATCCTGAAGATCAACATCCATTATCGCCACATAGTCGCCGCGAGCGGCTTTAAGCCCGGCGAGCATCGCGCCCTCCTTGCCGAAATTGCGCGAAAATGATATGTAATGCACGCGTCTGTCATATTTTGCTATAGACCGCATCAAATTCAGCGATGCGTCGGTAGAGCCGTCATCGACAAATATCAGCTCATAGTCAACGGGTATGTGAAACATCTCGACCGTATCAAAAAATGTCCTGTAAAAAATCTCGATCGCTTCTTCTTCATTCAAGCATGGTACAATTACAGATATTAATTCCATTTTTATCTCCATTCCGCCATAGGCAATATGACGGCTCGGCATCACGCCTGCCGTTCGCACAAATAACCATTATAATTTTACCATAAAACAAAAACACTGTCAAGAGAAAAGGAGCTGTAAAAAACACAGTTTTTTACAGCTCCTTTGTTTGTTTTATCTCTTAAACAGCGGTAATGTTTCAAGGAAAATTATATCCTTTCTTTCGGCTGCAACGCCTTCAGCCAGGACTGCGGCTTTTCCTACGACCTCTCCGCCCGTATTTTTTATAAGCTGCTCCAGTGCCGCAAGCGAGCCGCCGGTGCTGATGACATCATCGGCTATAAGCACGCGCTTGCCCTTTAGCATCTCCGCTTTATCTCCCGATATGTAAAGCATTTGCTTTCCCTCGGTCGTTATTGACTTGACCTCGATAGACACATTGTCTTTCATATAAAGCTTGATCTTCTTCCGCGCTACGATATACGGCTTGCCGCTCTGCCGCGACATCTCGTAGGCAAGCGGAATGCCCTTTGCCTCCGATGTTACTATAACATCAAATTCGGGCACCTTCTCAAGAAGCGCCTTTGCCGCCGCGATCGTTATCTCGACATCGGAAAATATTACAAACGCCGCAATATCTGTATTATCATCTATCGGACACAGCGGCAGTTCGCGCTCAAGTCCTGCTATAGTCATCTTGTGTACTCTTTTCATGGTATGATCATTATCCCCTTTCTGAAATCACCCTAACAGCTCCTCTATCATATCGGCAAGCTCCTGCGCCTTTTCTTTCAAAACAGCTTTGTCCTTGCCCTCTATCATAACGCGCACAAGCGGCTCCGTTCCCGACGGGCGGATAAGCACTCTGCCTTCGCCGGCAAATTCCTCTTCAAGACGCTTGCAAGCTTCGGCTATCTGCGGTATCTCCATATATCTGTCCTTGTTTTCGAGCTTCACCTTGGCATTGACAAGCACCTGCGGAAGCACCTCTACGATCGACGCAAGCTCGGATGCCTTCTTGCCCGTCATCTTCAGCACTCTCAAAAACTGCAATGCGCTTACAAGCCCGTCGCCTGTTGTATTATGCTCAAGGAAAATAACATGGCCTGACTGTTCGCCGCCCAAGGTGTAGCCGTTATCGAGCATTTCTTCCAGAACATATCTGTCCCCGACCTTGGTTTTCGGAATGTTTATGCCCATTTTATCACCGGCTATGAACAGACCTAAATTACTCATTACCGTTGCCACAAGCGTGTTTTTCGCAAGTCTGCCGCGTTTTCTCATATAATCGGCACATACCGCCATTATCTGATCGCCGTCTATGAGATTGCCCTTTTCGTCTACGGCAAGCATTCTGTCGGCATCGCCGTCAAACGCCAGACCTATATCAGCGCCTATTGATGTCACATATGCCTGAAGACTCTCCATATGCGTTGAGCCGCATTTGTGGTTTATATTTACGCCGTCGGGCGTGTTATGTATCGCCTCAACATTCGCTCCGAGCTTGTTGAGCGCCTTGAACGCCGTTTGATAGCTCGCGCCGTTGGCGCAGTCTATCGCGACATTTATGCCGTTCAGGTCGCAGTCTATCGTCGAGCAGGCAAACGCCACATAATCCTCGATCGCATCGTGATTTGCGTTTACATATCCGACCTTGCCGTGCGTCGGAAGACCTTTAAGCTCCTTCTCTCCCCTTATGTATGCTTCAATATCATCCTCAACGGTATCGGAGAGCTTATAGCCCTCGGAGTTGAAGAACTTTATGCCGTTATATTCGCACGGATTGTGTGAGGCGGATATTACAACGCCGGCATCGGCTTTGTATTTCCTCGTAAGATACGCCACTGCCGGAGTAGGCACTATCCCCAAAGGAATGACCTTCGCGCCCACGCTGCACATACCTGCCGTCAGAGCCGCCTCCAGCATATCGCCCGATTTTCTCGTATCCTTGCCGATAAGTATACGCGGTCTGCCGGTAGCGTGGCGCGTCAGCACATATGCTCCGCACTGACCTACCTTAAACGCCAGTTCAGCCGTAAGATCGACATTTGCTATCCCTCTTATTCCGTCTGTTCCGAACATTCTTCCCATTTTTTACGCATCCTTTCCGTTTGAAATTTTATCCAGATATTCCTCCGCCCTCTCTATTGCCGACTGCGTCATCAGCTTTGACGGGCCGCCTGTAACGGCGCGTCCGTTTACGCAAGCCTCCAAAGAAACGGCTTCATATATGTCCTCTTCGATCATATCCGAAAATGATCTCATTTCGTCCATTGTAAGATCTGTTATCGCCTTGTTGTTCTCTATGCAGTAGAACACCATATTGCCTATGACCGAATGCGCGTCCCTGAACGGCAGTCCTTTTTTTACAAGATAATCCGCCGCGTCCGTCGCGTTCGTAAAGCCGCCCTGTGCGCCCTCGTACATTTTGGAGGTGTTGACCTTCATGGTCCTTATCATATCGCAAAATACAGGCAGACACATTTTTACATTGTCGATACTGTCGAATATCTGCTCCTTATCCTCCTGCATATCCTTGTTATACGCAAGCGGTATGCCCTTCATCATCGTAAGAAGTCCCATGAGGTCGCCGTATACTCTGCCGGTCTTACCGCGGATCAGCTCCGCCACATCGGGGTTCTTTTTCTGCGGCATGATAGATGATCCCGTAGAATACGCGTCATCCATCTCAACAAACGAAAATTCGCCGCTCGACCACAGTATCAGTTCCTCGGAAAACCTGCTCGCGTGCATCATTATTATCGACAGACAACCGGCAAGCTCTATTACGAAATCCCTGTCGGAAACGCCGTCAAGAGAATTGGCTGTTACATCGCTAAATCCCAACATCTGTGCAACATACCCGCGGTCAAGCGGATATGTCGTTCCGGCAAGCGCGCCCGATCCCAGCGGCATTATGTTCGTTCTTGCCCTGCACTGGCAGAGCCGCTCATAATCGCGCCTGAACATTTCATAATACGCCATGAGATGATGCGCCAGCGTCACCGGCTGCGCCTTCTGCAAATGCGTGTATCCGGGCATTATCGTATCGGTATGCTTCTTTGCAAGCTCTACAAAGGTCGCCATCGTTTCGGCAAGCATAGCCGAAAGCTCCGCCATCTCGTCGATAAGGTACATTCTTATGTCGAGCGCGACCTGATCGTTGCGGCTCCTCCCGGTATGAAGCCGTTTTCCCGCATCGCCGATGCGGTCAATGAGCATCTTTTCGATATTCATATGAATATCCTCGGCATCGATAAGAAACTCCGCTTTGCCGTTTTCTATATCCTTCAAGATGTTTTTAAGCTCCGCCACGATAGCGTCCGCGTCCGATTTATCTATAATGCCCTGTCTTCCGAGCATCGTCGCGTGCGCTATAGATCCGCGTATGTCCTGACGGTACATTCTCTGATCGAACCTTATAGATGAATTGAAATCGTCAACCTTCTTATCGGTCGCTTTCCTGAAGCGGCCGCCCCATAATTTTGCCATTTAGCAAGTCTCCTTAAATGTAAGAGTAAATTTTGTTTTACCGTTTGATGAGTCCGCCTTTATCCTGCCGCCCATATTCCGGCACAACGCCGCGGCGATTGCAAGACCGAGTCCGTAGCCGCTGTCGTCTCCGCTGCGCGATTTGTCCGCGCGGTAAAATCTTTCAAATATATGCGGCAGATCCTCTTTGCTTATCTCCCCGTCATTTTCTATCGAGAATTTTACCCTGTCGTTTTCCCTTTTGAGCGTCATCCTTGCCGCTCCGCCCGTCGGCGTGTATTTTAATGCGTTGTCAACAAGTATCAATATAAGCTGCTTCATGCCGCTTTCGGGCGCGTTTACGCGTATTCCCTCTTCTATATTGCCGCTGAGCTCAACGCCCCTTTCAAATGCCGCCGCCTCGTTTTCAAGCAGCGTATCGTCTACGATATCCGAAAGAGAGATCTCGCCGTAGGCGATATTTTGTCCGTCTCCGTCATCTGCGCGCGCAAGGCTCAGAAGATCGTTTGTAAGCTGCGTCATCCTCAGCGCTTCATCTCCTATATATTCAATCCATTTCCGCTCGCTTTCTATCGTGCTGTCGCCCTTTGACAGCAGCACATCTATATTTGCGCTGATGCTCGCAAGCGGCGTTCTCAGCTCATGAGACGCGTCAGCTACAAACTGCTTCTGTTTATTATATGCTTCCTCTATCGGGCGCATTGACCGATTTGCGCTCAAAAGGCTTATCAGAAATGATATGACAAGCGATACCAGCGCGATTATGCACAGCAGTATCGTCAGCATAAGCATGATCGACCGCTCCGACGCATTCTTCGTAAGCGCGATTATATAGCCGCTCTCATATCCGACGCGCTTATACGCCCAGCTGTCTGAGGAAAGCATTACCGATCCGCTTGCCTTCTCTGCCTTTGAAAGCGATTTTATAACATCGGAATAATCATCGTCAATTTCAAATACCGATCTTGACGAGATGATGCTGCCGTCCGTATCGCAATATGCGGATATTTCCGTATTGAACGCGTCATCGGGCAGTCTGCGTGTATCAAGAGGCGGCTGCATTTCACCCATGCGGCGCTGATCGCCGTTTGCCTGTCTGTTGATATCGCGCATACACATATTTATCGCGTTATCCAGCCGCGCGTTTATACTGCTGTTTATAAAATGTCGCGTGGTTATATGTACAGCCGCAAGGCACGCGATCACGAATACCGCGATTATGAGCATATTCGTTATCAACAGTCTGTTTCGTACTCTTTTAAACATAGCTCTATTCCGTACCGATCTCAAGCTTATATCCCATTCCGCGCACCGCCGTTATCCTTATATCCGCGCCCACGCGCTTGAGCTTCTTTCGCAGGAACGATACATATACCTCCACATGGTTTGCCTCCGCTTCCGAATCGAAGCCCCATAGCTTTTCTATTATCTGCTCCTTAGAGGTGATGATGTTTTTATTTATCATCAGATATTCCAGCAGCTCGCCCTCCTTACGGGTGAGCGTTACATCCGCATCGCCGCAGGAAAGCCTGAGATTGCGCGTATCAAAGCTCGTGCTTCCGAGCGTAAGCGCAGATGTTTCCACAAGCTCGCCGCGCCGTCTGCCCAGAGCGCGGACGCGTGCAAGCAGCTCCTCGGTATTGAACGGTTTAGGCAGATAATCATCCGCGCCGGTGTCAAGGCCGCGCACCTTGTCGGATATCTCGCCCTTTGCTGTCAGTATTATGACCGGCACATTCATCTTCTCGCGGCGTATCTCCTTTAATACGGATATGCCGTCAAGCTTGGGGAGCATGACATCAAGGATTATTACATCGTATATGCCGCTTAGCGCGTCATCAAGCCCCGATTCGCCGTCATTGTCATAGTCGACGGAATAGTTCTGCCTCTTCAGCAGCTGCACCAACGCTTCGCAAAGCCGCTTTTCATCCTCTATAACAAGTATTTTCATGCAAGTATCTCATCGGCAAGCGTCTGAAGAGCCGCTCTGTCCGACTGTTTCATAGCCGACTTTATCGTTACAGCCGTATCGCAAACGGTGATATTTTTCATTCCTTCAAGCATCGCCTTCATCGTCCGCGCCGCGGTCGGCCCCCATGAGCCGTTTTCGATAATACCGACCTTTCGGTTCTGCCAGTTCTTCATGGCAAGATGCGACAGGAAATCGTGCATCGGTGTAAATACGCCGGCGTCATATGACGATGCCGCAAGTATTATCCTGCCGTATTTGAACGCGTCCTCTATGCACTCTGCCATATCCTCACGCGCCAGATCGGAGACAGCGACCTTTGCCGCGCCCTTTTCTTTAAGTATTTGGGCAAGCTCCACGGCTGCCTTTGCGGTATTTCCGTGGATCGACGCGTATGCTATAAATACGCCGTCCGCCTCCACGCCGTAGCTTGACCATATATTATATAAATTCAGGTAGTATTCCAGATTTTCGTTAAGTATCGGTCCGTGCAGCGGACATATCGTTTTTATATCAAGCGCCGCAGCCTTTTTAAGCACGCTCTGTACCTGCACGCCGTATTTTCCGACAATGTTGAAATAATAGCGTCTTGCCTCGCAGGCCCAGTCCTCTTCGGTATCGAGTGCGCCGAATTTGCCGAACGCGTCGGCGGAAAACAGCACTCCCTCGCTCTCCTCATACGACATCATGACCTCAGGCCAATGCACCATCGGTGCCATCGTAAAATGCAAAGTATGACCGCCCAACGACAGCGTGTCGCCCTCTTTTACGATCACCCTTTCCGACTTTATCGCGCCGCCGAAAAACTGATCCGCCATAGCAAAGGTCTTGGCGTTGCCGACAAGCTTCATATTCGGATACTTCGCCGCAACATCGGCAAGGCTTGAGCCATGATCAGGCTCCATATGCGATATAACAAGATAATCCGGCTCTCTGCCGCCGAGCGCATCCTCAAGAGCGGCAAGCCATTCCTTCCCCTTACGCTTGTCCACAGAGTCCATTATCGCCGTTTTCTCGTCCGTTATCAGATAAGAGTTGTATGAAACGCCGTTGGGAACGATATATTGACTTTCAAACAAATCGATCTCGTGATCATCTACTCCTATATATTTTATGCTTTCCGTAACAAATGTATTTTCCATGTAAATTGTTCTCCTTGATATATTACTTCGCACTGCTATTCTACCATACGGCGCGAATTTAGTCAAGCATAAGTTTATCGCTTACTTTGCTTCATACCAGCTCTTGCCGACGGATATATCGACAATGAGCGGAACGCGCAATGCGGCGGCATTTTCCATTTCGTTCTTTAAAATTTCCGTTACCCTTTCCGCCTCATTCTCCGGCGCTTCGATTATAAGCTCGTCATGCACCTGCAATATCAGCCGCGCGGCAAGACGCTCTTCCTTCAATCTGTTATATACCCTTACCATGGCAAGCTTTATTATGTCCGCCGCCGTACCCTGTATGGGTGTATTCATGGCTATCCTCTCGCCGTAGCCGCGCAGATTTGCGTTTGATGAGCTGAGTTCGGGAATGTAGCGTATGCGCCCCATCATCGTCTTTACACATCCGTTTTTATACGCGTCCCTTTTAAGCTCGTCCAGATAACGGCGAACGCCGCTGTATTTGCCGAAATATTCGTCCATGTACGACTTTGCCTGTTTGAAGCTTATGCCCAGATCCTGAGAAAGCGAGTACTCGCTCATTCCGTATACTATGCCGAAATTTATCGCCTTTGCGCTTGCGCGCTCCTCTTTTGTGAGCTGATCTATCGGTATACCCAAAATTTTTGAAGCCGTTACCGCGTGAATGTCCGCGCCGTTGGCGAACGCGTCCGTCATCGCCTCGTCATCGGACAGATGCGCCAGAACGCGCAATTCTATCTGCGAATAGTCCGCGTCCACAAGAACGCAGCCCTCCTTTGCAACAAACATCTTCCGCAGCTCGCGGCCAAGCTCGGTGCGCGTCGGGATATTTTGCAGGTTGGGATCGGAGGAGCTTAATCTGCCCGTAACGGTGCCTGTCTGATGGAAAACGGAATGTATCCTTTTCGTTTCCGGATCCGCCAGCGCGGCAAGGCTGTCGCAATAGGTCGATTTGAGCTTCTGATAAGTCCTGTACTGGAGAATATCACTTATTATCTTATGCCTGCCGCTTAGCTTTTCCAAAACATCGGCGCGCGTTGAGTAGCCGCTCTTTGTTTTCTTTCCGCCCGGCAGCTTCATTTTTTCAAACAGAACGGTACCGAGCTGCTTGGGTGAATTGATATTGAACTCCTCGCCGGCAAGCGCATATATAGCCGTTTCTTTTTCCTTTATCCGCTCGCCCAGCATTTTCCCGAATCTGCCCAGCTGTGCCGTATCAAGCGTTATACCCAGTCTCTGCATATCTGCAAGCACGCGTATGAGCGGCAGCTCGGCGTTATAAAACAGCTCTTGCTGACCGTTGGTCTCTATCCTTTCAGACAGCAGCTCATATAGCGCGTATACAGCAAGTGCATATTTACCGTCCCTGTCCGATTTCGGCGCGTCATCAAGCAGCGAGAGTTGCTCCTGCTCCTCTTTGTCATCTATATAAACTCCCAGATAATGCGCCGCAAGCGACTCGATATCAAAGCTGTTTGACGGATTGTCAAGATACGCGGCAACCGCGCAGTCAAATATGATATTTACGCTGTCGTCATCATCAAAGAGAGCGGCAAGCGCATTCTTTATGCCGCAGGTTATTTTCGGTATGTCATCGTTTTCCAATATGGGCTTTATTGCCTCAAATACGCCGCCAAAATCGGCGCATACGGCCGTCTTGCCGTCCGATACGGCGGCGGACAGCAGCGCGTCTTTATCCATATTCAGATATATTGCCGCCTTGCCGCTGAGTTTTTTTGTTTTGGCGGCAAATTCGGCGGCATCGCTGCATATGATAATCGTTTTATCATCGAAAAAGCCGTCGTTTTGCTCCGCGCCCTCCGCCGGCGGCGTAAGCTCTAACTTCTTTATAACGCTTTTAAGTCCCAATGCCGCCAATGCCTGATACAGTCCCGTACCGTATTCGGGCTTATCCACATCAAATGATGCCGCAACAAGATCCGGCTCTATCGGCACGCGCGTGTCTATGGCGGCAAGCTGTTTACTTAAAAACGCCGCGTCGCGCTCATCGCGGAGCTTGTTTTTTATACGCTCCGTAACATCAAGCTCGTCTATATGCTCGTACATATTCTCGATCGTCGAATATTCCGATATAAGCTTTGACGCGGTCTTCTCGCCTATGCCCGATACGCCGGGGATATTGTCGGATTTATCACCCATAAGCGCCTTCAGATCCACAAATTCGGACGGGGTAACGCTGTATTTTTCCTTTACCGCCGCCGCGTCATACAGCTCCGTCACCGTTCTGCCCTGCTTTGTCGATGTCAGTATTACGGTTGTGCCGCCTCCTGCAAGCTGCAGATCGTCGCGGTCGCCCGTTGCGATAAGGCATTCTATTCCGTTCTCGCCGCATATGCGCGATACCGTACCGATAATGTCATCCGCCTCATACCCCTCAAGCTGAAGCAGCGGTATATTCATTTCGCCGAGTATTTCCTTTAATATCGGCATCTGCACCGCAAGCTCGTCGGGCATTCCCTTGCGGTTTGCCTTGTATTTATCATACATTTTATGACGGAAGGTCGGTGCCTTCAGGTCAAATGCCGCAAGGATATACTGAGGCTTGTAGTCATTTATAAGCTTTATGAGAATATTGAGAAAACCGTATATCCCGTTTGTGGGAGTGCCGTCCTGCGCCGTCAGCGTCGCAACGCCGTAGAACGCGCGGTTTATGATGCTGTTGGAATCGAGAATTAATAGCTTTTTCACTGTCTGCCTCCTTTCGGTTTCGATTAAAATTGGGGCTGTCGGTTTGTGACAGCCCCCTTAGGTTATTTAATAACATTGGCGTCAGTTTCACCCGCCGCTTCCGCGCTCACCATCGTTTCAAGCACCGAAACAGCTTTAGTTGCGAGATTTACAAGCATATCCCTCTGCGCGTCACTGTCGCCGGAGCCTGCGCTTATTTTGATAAAGCAGCCTCTGTCATATACATTGATGAACGGATACGCTACGAAGCAGTCCTGACCTATGCCCTCGATAAATGCCATATCGCCGCGCTGAAGCCGGCTGTTCTCATAATCTGCCCATACCTGAGATGTAGGCAGAGTTTCGGAAAACTGCTCGATGCGAACAGTTACCGGATCGGCCGCGCCCATATCGCGCGCAACATATGTTACGGAAAGAGCAGTTCCGTCGTTTGTTATGCCGTCATCGGACATCAAAAGCGCTGCACCGGCTACGGCGGATGCGTCCTCAACGGTTATAAGCGTGTCGGGGCTTATGGTGTCGACCGCTGTAACGGTGGGGGTTTTGCTTTTGCTGCATCCGCAGGATGCCAACGATAAAGCAAGTCCCATACATACTAAAACAGAAAGTATCTTTTTCATAGCATCCTCCATTATTTCTGCGCCATCGCTTCTTTTACCTTGTTTGCAATATTTTCAGCCGTAAGACCGTACTCGACAAACAGCTCCGCCGGTTTACCCGACTTACCGTATCTGTCGGTGCCGATTATCTTAACGGTACAGGGCGCGCTTTCGCATACCACCTCTGCTACCGCACTGCCTAAGCCGCCCATGATATAATGCTCCTCAGCCGTCACTATCGCGCCTGTTTCCTTTGCGGCTTTTATGATAATATCCTTGTCTATCGGCTTTATGGTGTGGATATTTATGACTCTGGCGTTTATGCCCTCTGCCTGAAGCCGCTCGGCTGCCTTTATCGCCTCGCCGACCATAAGTCCCGTTGCGATTATCGCCGCGTCGTCTCCCTTTCTAAGCTCAACGCCCTTGCCAAGCTCAAATTTATAATCGTCATCGTAGAGATCCTCAACGGCAAGTCTGCCAAACCGCATATAAACGGGTCCGTCATGATCTATAGCCGCCTTTACGGACGCCTGAGCCTCTCTGTCATCGGCGGGGTTAAGTATTACCATGCCCGGTATCGTTCGCATAAGGGCAATGTCCTCCAGGCACTGATGCGACGCGCCGTCCTCGCCTACCGATATGCCGGCATGAGTCGCGCCTATCTTTACATTCAGCTGCGGATAGCCTATGGAGTTGCGTATCTGCTCATATGCCCTGCCTGCCGCAAACATCGCAAAGCTCGACGCAAATACCGTCTTGCCGCAAGTCGCAAGCCCTGCCGCAACGCACATCATATCAGCCTCGGCAATGCCGCAGTTTATAAACCGCTCCGGATATACCTTCTTGAAGCTGTCTGTCTTTGTAGATTTTGAAAGATCGGCATCAAGCACGATTATGTTTTCATCATTGCCGTATTTTACCAGCGCTTCGCCGTATGATTGTCTTGTAGCTTTCTTACCCATTACAGCATCGCCTCCAATTCTTTTATTTGCGCGTCAAGCTCGGATATCGCCTGCTGATACTGCTCCGTATCGGGTGCGATACCGTGCCATGCCGCCTGATTTTCCATAAACGAAACATTCTTGCCCTTTACAGACTTTAATATGATCGCCGTCGGCTTGCCCTTGCACGCCTTCGCCGCCTCAACAGCCGCTTCGATACTGTCAAAGTCATGAGCGTCTATAACTATAACATTCCAACCGAACGCCTCAAATTTCTTGTCTATCGGCGTGGGGTTCATGACCTTTGTTATGTCGCCGTCTATCTGCAAGCCGTTATTATCAACAAATATCGTGAAGTTGTCGAGCTTATAGTGGGGCGCGAACATTGCCTGCTCCCAGACTTGTCCTTCCTCAAGCTCACCGTCACCGAGAATGGAATATACTCTGTACGACTTGCCGTCAAGCTTTGCCGCCAGTGCCATGCCTCCGGCTACCGCCACGCCCTGTCCCAAAGAACCTGTGGACATATCAACGCCCGGTACCTTTCTCATATCGGGGTGTCCCTGAAGATAGCTGTCTATCTTTCTCAGCGTCGCGCAGTCCTCAACAGGGAAAAATCCGCGCTCGGCAAGCACGCCGTACAGCGCCGGTGCCGTATGACCCTTTGACAGGACAAACCTGTCGCGGTCGGGCATTTGCGGATCGGCGGTGTTTATATTCATCTCCTCAAAATAGAGATATGCCAGAACATCCGCTATCGAAAGTGATCCGCCCGGATGCCCGGCTCCGGCGTTATATACGCCGCAGAGTGCGTTCTTGCGGACTTTGTTTGCGATTATCGCAAGCTCAGTCGCCCTTTTCTTATCCATATTACTTTACCTCCAGTGCATTTATTATCGTTTCATATGCAAGCTCCATCAGCTCTTCGAGCCTCTCGCTCTCACCGCTCATATACAGCGTTCCCAGAAGCGCCTCAAAGCCTGTGGCGCGGCGGTATTCGCCGACATCGGCATTTTTCGGAACAGTGTATGATTTCGCGTTCCTGCCGTGCTTGTACGCGGCAAGCTCGGACTCGGACAGGATAGGCTCAAGCTTGCCTATCGCCTCACTTTGTCCGTGTGCGCTGACAAATTTTGTCGCCGCGGTATGAAGCTTGTTTACATTCATCGCCGCCTCGTCGGCAATAAGCCGCGACCGCACATACAGATCGTAGAGCGTATCGCCCAGATATGCCGCAACGAGCGGATTGTATTCATTCGGCTTCCTGCCGAATTTTATGTCAAGCTCTATCATTTTTTAACATTCCTTTTACTGCCGTGAGCGCAGGTCTGTACTTTGTGTACGCAAGATTGCAAAAGCGTGCAAGATGGACGATTTTACTCACTCCTTACATATCCGAGGTTTGAAGGAAAATCGTTCAGGTTGTGCGTTTGCAGCAGGCGAGTCTGTACTTTGTGTACGCGAGCCTGCAAAAGCGTGCAAGATGGACGATTTTACTCAAACCTGAATGGTCCATTTGACGCCGTCTCGCGTATCCTTAATGATGATGTTCATCGCCTTGAGCTTGTCGCGGATCGCGTCCGCCGCCGCCCAATCCTTCGCCTTTCTCGCCGCGTTGCGCTGCTCTATCAGCGCTTCCACCTCAGCGTCAAGCGAATTGTCCTTCTGCTTCGTGAATAATCCCAGTACGCCGCCAAGCTCGCGGATAAGCGAGAGCGCAAGCTCTGTTGCCGCCTTGCCGGAGCCGCTTGTTATCTCGGTATTGGCGATATATACTATGTCAAATATCGCCGCGATCGCGTCGGCGGTATTCAGATCATCATCCATTGCCCTGCGGAATTTGTCGCGGCAGCCGTTTAGCTTTTCGGCAAGCTCCGCGTCACATTCACCCTCAGCGGCAGCGCCCTTCAAAAATTCAAGATTTTCTATACAGGTATACACGCGCTCTACCGCCGATTTTGACTGCTCCATGAGCGTATCCGCAAAATTTATCGGGCTTCTGTAATGCGCCGACAGCATAAAGAAGCGGATCGTCTCCCCGTCATATTCCTTTAATATGTCGCGCACCGTAAAGAAATTGCCCAAAGATTTGCTCATTTTCTTTCCGTCTATATTTATATATCCGTTGTGCATCCAGTATCGGGAGAACTGCGCGCAATTGGCGCATTCGCTCTGGGCGATCTCATTCTCATGATGCGGGAAGATCAGATCCTGTCCTCCGGAATGGATGTCGATCGTCTCGCCCAAATATTTATTTGCCATCGCGCTGCATTCTATATGCCAGCCCGGTCTCCCCTGTCCCCATGGGCTGTCCCAGAACGGCTCGCCCTCCTTTCGCGACTTCCAGAGTGCGAAATCCATCGGGTCTTTTTTATGCTCGCTTACATCTATCCTCGCGCCTGCCTCCAGATCCTCCAGCGGCTGCTGCGACAGCTTTCCGTATCCGTCAAATTTCTTCGTCGCAAAATATACGCTGCCATCCGCTTCATACGCGTATCCGTTGTCAATGAGCTTTTCTACGGTATCTATTATCGCGTCTATATTTTCCGTAGCCTTGGGGTGTATCGTCGCTTTCCTTACGCCTATAGCCTCGGCGTCCTTAAAGTATTCGGCGATAAATCGCTCGCCAAGCTCCTTTACGGTTATCCCCTCGGCGTTTGCGCGTTTTATCATCTTATCGTCAATATCGGTGAAATTCTGCACAAATGTCACATTGTACCCGATATATTCCAGATAACGGCGCATCGTGTCGAACACGATAAACGGACGCGCGTTTCCTATATGGAAATAATCATACACCGTCGGGCCGCAGGAATACATCTTTACATTATCCTTATCCATCGGAACAAACTCCTGCTTGCTCCTCGTTAAGGTATTATATATCTTCATTCGATCCCCTCTTTCAGCAGATACAACAATTATAACATCACTATCGGAAAAATACAACTGTTTTGTGAAATTTTTTTATTTTTTTCCTGTTCAAAGTAATTTAAGAACAAAGCACCTTCGGCGCACGCCTGCGGCGGGCAGAGAAGATAAAGCACTTTGTTATGCCCATGTGCGTTTCCGACCATAGGTCGGATATTTCGCACGGGCAATTAAATCATTTTTT
>CAJONM010000135.1 GCA_905235885.1 uncultured Clostridia bacterium | reverse complement strand
TCAATAGGCTGCATATTCGCATACATAATAATTATATCATTAAAAAGCGGTGAAGTCAATGCAATTTTGCCGCTTTATACGCGCCGTTTATGAATTTAGTATGAATAAATGGCAAAAAAGGCATGAAATCGGAAAAATCGTGTTGAAATTTTGATCCGAATGTGTTACACTGTGTTGGAAAGGAGTATTTCTCAATGGCAATGAATGACAATAAACATAAAAACGGATCGGACGGCAGCGGCTCGCCGTTTCGCAATCCGATAATTATATTTATCGTTATCTCCGTAGCGGCAACGCTTCTGCTCAATCTTTTGCTTTCCGCAATGACAGCGCAGCGCCGCACTGAGATAAAATACAATGAATTTATAAAAATGCTCGACAAGGGCGAGGTGTCCGAGGTCGTGATTACATCCGACAGGATAACCATTTACGGTCTGCCGCAAACGGAGCAGAGCGAGGTAAGCACTCCGTCGGTGATGCTTTTCGGCATAGACGCAACAGAGGCTCTCTCCGAAGCGTCGCGACCGATATATTATACCGGATATATCCCCGATGATGAGCTGCTCGGCAAGCTAAATGAGCTTGGAGTGGAATATTCAACTCCTGTGGAAAACTCAAGCCCGATCGTCAATTTCCTGCTCACATGGGTGCTGCCGTTTGCGTTTATGTACCTGATGATAATGCTGTTCATGCGATTTATGTCAAAGCGCATGGGCGGCGGCGGAATAATGGGCATAGGCCAGTCACAGGCAAAGATGTACAATGTAGAGGATAAGACGGGAATTACATTTGCCGATGTTGCCGGTCAGGAGGAGGCAAAGGAGTCGCTCAACGAAATAGTCGACTTCCTGCACCACCCGGCAAAATACACCGCCATAGGCGCGAAGCAGCCGCGCGGCGCGCTGCTTGTCGGACCGCCCGGAACGGGTAAAACGCTTTTGGCAAAGGCTGTGGCAGGTGAGGCGAATGTGCCGTTCTTCTCGCTTTCGGGATCGGAATTTGTCGAGATGTTCGTCGGAGTCGGCGCGTCGCGTGTCCGCGATCTGTTCAAGCAGGCATCCTCAAAGGCGCCGTGCATCATCTTTATAGACGAAATAGACGCGATAGGTAAATCAAGAGACGCGCAGATGATGTCAAACGATGAACGGGAGCAGACGCTCAATCAGCTCCTGTCGGAAATGGACGGCTTTGATTCATCAAAGGGACTTGTGGTGCTTGCAGCGACAAACCGCCCGGAGATCCTTGATAAGGCACTGCTGCGACCGGGACGGTTCGACAGACGGATAATCGTTGAAAAACCCGACCTTAAAGGGCGCGAGGATATTCTGCGCGTACACATAAAAAATGTAAAGACCGACTCGACGGTCGATCTGCATGAGATGGCGCTTGCCACAAGCGGCGCCGCCGGAGCGGATCTTGCCAATATGGTAAACGAGGCGGCGCTGCGTGCCGTAAGGTTTGGCAGGACTGCCGTTAATCAGGAGGATCTGATGGACTCGGTAGAGGTCATCATAGCCGGTAAGGAGAAAAAGGATCGTATCCTCTCACCTGAGGAAAAGCGCATAGTATCGTTCCACGAGGTCGGACACGCGCTTGCTACGGCTCTGCAAAAGAACACCCAGCCGGTACAGAAAATAACGATAGTTCCGCGAACGATGGGCGCTTTGGGATATACCATGCAGATGCCGGACGAGGAGGAGAAATACCTCAACGACCGCGACGAGCTGCTCGATCAGATAACCGTATTCCTCGCCGGCCGCGCCGCGGAGGAGCTTGTGTTCAATAAAATGACAACAGGCGCGTCAAACGATATAGAACGCGCAACAGAGCTTGCGCGGCGTATGATAACGATGTTCGGCATGAGCGAACGCTTCGGGCTTGTAGGGCTTGAAAGCATACAGAACAAGTATCTTGACGGCAGAAGCGTGGCAAACTGCTCGGAGGAAACAAAGACCGAAATAGACCGCGAGATAATAAAGATAATGAAAGAGCGCTACGAGATAGCAAAACAGCTTCTCATCGACAACCGCGACGCTCTTGACGAGATCGCCGAGTACCTGATCCGCAAGGAAACGATAACGGGAGACGAATTTATGACTATATTCCGCCGCGTAAAGGAAAATCGCGAAAAGCCGGAAGAAAACGAATAATCACAAAAATACCGCTAATATACAGGCGGTATTTTTCATACTCTGTATCGGAGGTGTTTTTCGGTGAAGCATATTATTATCTCGATACTTGTGACGATATTTATAACTCTCATAATTCCCCTCGTCATAATACAGGCGTGTCCGCCGCGCCACAACGCGCAGTCGACGCTGCCGCACGAGACGGTCGGGGAAAGCGCGGATACCGCCGGATAAAAAGTGCGCACGGGCAATTAAATCATTGTTTGCTTTATAAAGCAATTTCTTATAAAGTAAAAAACCGTCTTATTTCTATTGCAAAAAATGAATGTATGTGATAAAATAAACCTATCATTTTTTCAAAGGAGACAAGACTGATATATGACGATTGCAGTGTTTATGGCGCTGATGGCTGCATTTTTCGGCGCTGCGGTATGGCATCTTTATCTTGACGGCGAGCTTGCGCGGCAGAGCGGAAGCGGAAAAAGCGGCTCAACATATGCCGTTATCGTGATCTCGCTGGGCGTTATCGCGCATATTTTGTGCGCCGTAAGCTACTACGGTCATAAAACGGATATGGCGTGCTTCTCCGGCTGGAGCAGCAAGATCTTCACCAACGGACTTGCCGCGTTTTACGCCTCAGAGGGCTTTCACGACTATCCGCCCGGCTATGTATATGTGATGTATATACTCGGCGCGGTAAAGGAAACGCTGCATCTTGAAAACGGCGCGCTGTGGCTGTGGCTGAAGCTTCCGTCAATAGCTGCCGACACCGTCATGGCGGTACTCTCATACAAGCTTGCAAGAAAAAGATTTTCCGACGCGGTATCGTCTGTTTTTGCCGCGCTTATAATATTCAACCCTGCCGTCATAACAGACAGCGCCGTCTGGGGGCAGATCGACGGCATTCTCGCGCTTTTATGTCTGATGGCGGTATACAACGCGGCGGAGCGAAGATTTATCCCGTCGTTTTTCTGGCTGGCATCAGGCGTTCTCGTAAAGCCGCAGGCTCTGTTTGTCGCGCCGGTGATCGCGTTCGCGCTTATAGATGATCTCTTTATCAGCAATAAATTCGAGGCGCGAAAGCTTATTAAATACATTCTCGGTGCGGTCGCGGCAGTCGCGGCGATGCTGATATTATTTATGCCGTTCGGCAAAAATCCCGTTGACGGGATCAAAACGATAATAGCGCAATATCTCCAAACGCTCGGCGAATACGAATATATGACCGTAAACGCGTTTAATTTCTATGCCGCGATAGGCAAGAACTGGGCGCCGCTCTCGGTAGGGACAAAAATATTCGGCTACGCGGCAATGGCGGCGGCGGTGGCATATTCGGGATATGTCTTTTTCAGGAGCAAGAGCGCGGCACGCTGCTATATCGCCTCGTTCATCCTCATTTTCGGCGTGTATATGTTCGGTATAAAAATGCACGAGCGGTACGCGTTTACAGGCATATTTATGCTGATGTCCGCTCTTATCATCGCGCCGTCTTCAAAAACCTTTTGGCTGTATCTTTTATTCTCGCTTTCGCAGATGTATAATATGGCGTGGTCGCTGTTTGTTTACGACGCGTCCAATTATTACTCGATAAACGGCGCGGTCGCGCCGGCAGGCTTTGTAAATATCGCGCTTTTCGCCTTGGCGGTATATTATATTCAGACCGAGGGCATGGGCGCGGTGCAGACGCAGCCGTCACAGAAGCGCAAGGAAATATCGGTAAAATATAAAAAAGGCTCTCAGAAGCCGCTGTCAAAAAAGGAAGAAACATTCAGCTTTAAATTAACGGAAAAAGCGCCGCGCCTTACAAGGATAGATCTTGCGGTAATGGCTGTCATTATCGTAGTATACAGCATTATCGCGTTCCATTCTCTGGGCAACAAATTCGCGCCGCAGACAGAGCTTACGCTCTCGTCCGACCCCGTTACCGTAGATATGGGCGAGGAAATGAGCATATCCCAAACGCAGTTTTTCCTCGGCGCAAGGCAGCTTGATGACAATCGTGCGATAGTGTTCAGATATTTAGACAGTGACGGAACTGTCGTATCCGAAAGCCGTCTCACATCAGGCTCTGTATTCTACTGGGACAAGGATGAAACCGCCGTTACCGCACGATATATAGAGCTTTCGACCGATCATACGGCGGCGCAGGACGACCCGACAGACCTTATATATATCCGTGAGGTGGCTGTTCTTGACAAAAATAACGAGATCATCCGCCCGATAAATTATAACAATAATGAGATAGCGGCGCTATTTGATGAACAGGAAATGTTTGTTTACGGAAAATCGTTTATGTCCGAAACATATTTCGATGAGATATACCATGCGCGGACGGCGTATGAATTTATCCGTAATATGACCGTATACGAATGGACGCATCCGCCGCTTGGCAAAGTTCTTATCTCTGTAGGAATACGGATATTCGGCATGGTGCCGTTCGGCTGGCGCATAGTGGGGACAGTATTCGGTATATTTATGATACCAATTATATACCTTTTCGCAAGGCGGCTTCTTAAACATACATGGCTTGCAGTAGTGGTGTGTCTCCTGTTCACCTTCGATTTTATGCACTTTACCCAGACCCGTATCGCAACGATAGATGTGTATGTAACATTCTTCATCATGCTGATGTACTACTTTATGTATAAATACTACACCATGAGCTTTTACGACACGCCTCTTAAAAATACTCTCATGCCGCTTGGGCTGTCGGGCATATTCTTCGGCTTTGCCGTCGCGTGCAAATGGACGGGGCTTTATGCCGGACTGGGACTTGCGATAATATTTTTCTATACGCTGTATACAAGATATATCGAATACAGATATGCCGCATCAAAGCCAAAGGGCGAAACATCGGGCATAAGCCATGAGAAGGTGATTTCGGGATTTAAACGGAATACGGCGGTAACACTTGCGTTTTGCGTGCTTATGTTTGTCATAATTCCCTCGGCGATATATGCCATGTCATATATCCCGTATCTTAAAACGCCGAGCGGACACGGGATAGGGACGATATTTGAAAACGCCCGTTCCATGATGACATATCACAGCAAAACAATAGCCAATTCAACGCACCCGTATTCATCGCACTGGTACGAATGGCCCATAATGTACCGTCCGCTATGGTATTTTTCAAACACCACCCCCGACGGTCTCAAGCAAGGCATAAGCGCGTTTGGAAATCCTGCGGTATGGTGGCTCGGTATCGGCGCGTTCGCGTATACGGCGGCACTTGCCGTCATGATACCGCTGCGCGAGCGTGGCTACCTCGGTATGAATAAATACGCGTTTCTCGGTATCTACGCTGCCGCCTTTGCGGTCATCTGCGCTGTCGCGTATACGGCAGGCACAGGCAACGAAAAGCTCGAACGGCTGTTTGCCTGCGTGCTGTTCTATTCCGCCGTTATGGTGACGGTATTTGCGCTTGTGCTTGCATTTGATGAGTTTATCGGACAGCGGTCGGGCAAAACGGCACTGTTTCTGGTGATAGCGTACCTGACTCAGTTCGCGCCATGGATACCGATAACGAGAACGACATATATATATCACTATTTCCCGTCTGTGGTATTCGTCGTGCTTATGCTCGGCTACACGCTGAAAACATTCTACGACAACGCAAAAAACAAGCGATCCGTAATTGCGGTATCGTTTGCATACGCCGCCGCGGCAGTAGGCTTGTTCATACTGTTCTATCCGGTCATATCGGGAAAGCCGATAGACGGCGAATTTGCAAAAACATGGCTTAAATGGTTCTCGTCATGGGTTCTGGTGTAATATGAAAAACGGAGGGTCATATGGAATATAACTACGGATTAAAGCTTAAATGCTTCAGAAAAGCCGCATGTCTTTCTCAGGAGGCGGCAGCGGAGCTGGTCGGAATATCGGCAAATACGATGTCTTCTTATGAAAACGGCGAAAGCACGATACCGCTGTCGGTATTCATAAAGCTTGCGGATCTGTATAATTTCGATGTGTACGACATTCTCCGAGTGCATGAGCCATCCGGCGAGATCATTTACGACGCGACCGAGGACGAGCTGAAAAGGGCGCATCAAATGTATATGGACAGAACATTTTATTAACAGAAAATTTACCTTTATACCGATAAAAGTTTGCATTTTTATGATAATATAACATAAAAAGGAAGTGATATTTATGAGCACAAAGATACTTGTTGCCGATGATGATATAAATATAGTAAAGCTGATAAAGCTGTATCTGGAAAAGGAGGGTTTTTTCACCGTCACCGCGCATAACGGCGCGGACGCTCTGGAGCTGTTTAAAAAGGAGGCTCCGTCGATGATCATCCTTGATATTATGATGCCCGAGCTTGACGGGAACAGAGTATGCCGCGAGATACGCAAATCATCCGATGTGCCGATAATGATGCTTACCGCAAAGGGTGAGACCTTTGACAAGGTACTCAGCCTTGAGCTTGGCGCGGATGATTATATGGTAAAGCCGTTTGAGCCGAAAGAGCTTGTTGCAAGAGTCAAGGCGATACTTCGCAGAAGCGAGGCAAAGAATGCGTCCGATAGCGGCAGGATAATATCATTTGACAAGCTGGGGGTAAATCTGGAAACTTATGAGCTTACGATAGACGGGCGTATTCTGGATATACCGCCAAAGGAGCTGGAGCTTCTCTATTTCCTCGCCTCCAACCCCAACCGCGTCTTTACGCGCGAGCAGCTTTTGGAGGAGGTATGGGGCTTTGACTATTTCGGCGATTCGCGAACGGTCGATGTCCATATAAAACGGCTTCGCGAAAAGCTCGTGTGCGACGGTGTCAGCTGGCAGCTCAAAACCGTTTGGGGCGTGGGTTACAAATTTGAGGTCCACCCGTCATGATAAAAAGCATTTTCGGTCGTATGTTTTGGACATACGCCATTATCCTACTTATCGTTTTCTCGTTCGTGTCGATGTCTATGGCGATGTTTTTAGGTCATTACACCGTAAGGAAGCAGGTCGAGAAAATATCGTCGGTTGCGTATTCGATAGAATACTGGGCGGCAACGCTCCAGATAGAGCAGACGGACGCGTATTCCAAGCGCTCATTTGATAATTTCCTGTCTACATGGAGCAAATTCACAAAATCAGACATCACCATAACCGACCGTGACGGGGATGTGTTCATCTCCACCTGCGGAATAAAATCGGTTCCGGAGAAAGCGCTCTCTTGCATAGACGATGGGCGCTTTACGGTATATAAATCCGACTTTAACGGTTTCTACGATAACAGCGTGCTGACCGTCGCCGTACCAATGCATTACCAGAACAACATAATCGGCGCGATCATCTTCAACAGCTCCACCGCAGAGCTGCGGCGCACATCCATGGAGCTGCTTATCATGCTGCTTGTGTCGGCGTCGATGTCCATGCTGCTGGCGCTGCTTATAATATATATACAGGCGAAAAAGATCTCCTCGCCCATTACGCGGATAAACAGCGCGGCGCAGAAGATAGCCGCCGGAAACTTTGAGGAGCGCGTCAATGTTGAGAGCCGCGACGAGATCGGGCAGCTCGCCTCGACATTTAATTTCATGGCAAGCTCAATAGAGAAATACGAGAAAAACCGACGGCAGTTCATATCCGACATATCGCATGAGCTGCGAACGCCTATGACGAGCATTTCCGGATTTGTTCGCGGTATGCTTGACGGCACGATAACAGAGGATATGCAAAAGCCGTATCTTCAGATCGTGCTTGACGAATCAGTGCGTCTTACCGACCTTGTAAACGATATGCTGGAAATGTCAAAGATAGAGAATGAGAAGTTCAAGCTCGACATATCCTCGTTTGATATAAACGATCTTATATGCACATCCATAATCGGTCTTGAACAGCGCATAAACGACAACGGACTTGATGTAAATGTTGATCTTGAAAATGACAGGCTCATAACCGTCGGCGACAAAAATCAGATAAAGCGCGTTATCATAAATCTTTTGGACAACGCGATAAAATTTGCCATGCGCGGTTCGGTGATAAACATAAAAACATACTCCGACTCAGGCAAGGCATATACGGAAATATCAAATCAATGCGAAAAAATAGACGATGAAGACATCGCCCATTTGTTTGACAGATTTTATAAAACGGATAAATCGCGCGAGAAGGACCGCTTCGGAGCAGGTCTGGGTCTGGCGCTGGCGCAAAATATCATGCGTCTGCATAATCAGCAGATCACCGCCGCAAGTGCGTATGATCCTGATACGGACAAGCACACGATAACATTCCGGTTTTCGCTTGAAACGGAATAGGCTATTTTACGCGGTTGAGGTCGAACATATTGTTGATCTTGCTTGAATGAGCGTGACATATCGCAAGCGCAAGCCCATCGGCGGCGTCGTCGGGCTTGGGGATGACATTGAGATTTAAAAGCATCTTCACCATCTGCTGCACCTGCGTCTTGTCCGCTCTGCCATAGCCTGTAACACTCTGCTTTACCTGAAGCGGAGTGTATTCATATATGGGGATATTTTTGTTTTTGACGGCAACGAGCAGGGCGCCGCGCGCCTGCGCGACATTTATAGCCGTTTTTTGATTTGAATTGAAAAACAGCTCCTCTATCGCGACAGCGTCCGGCTGATATTTGTCGATAAGTGTCGTCATTTCATCATATATCCTTTTCAGGCGATCGACCGTCGGCATGGCGGCATCGGTGGTTATCGCTCCGTATGAAATGGGTCTGAATTTATTTCCGTTGTATTCTACCACGCCTATACCCACAATAGCATAGCCCGGATCTATACCTATAACGATCATAACGCCCTCCAAAGTTCCCGAAAATGTTCAATTTACACTTGCATAATGGTATATTTTATAGTATAATACCATTATACTATAAATTTTGATGATTTGCAAGTCATCATATCGAAAGGAATGAATTATCTTGGCTAAGGATAAGGTTGTATTGGCATATTCAGGCGGACTTGATACCTCTATCATCATCCACTGGCTGAAGGAAAACTATGATTACGATGTCGTATGCGTATGCGGCGATGTCGGTCAGGGCAAGGAAACGGAAGGACTTGAGGAGCGCGCGAAAAGAACAGGCGCGATAAAGTGCTATATCGCCGATCTTCGCGATAAGTATGTTGAGGACTTCATATTCCCGACGCTGAAGGCAGGCGCGGTATACGAGGGCAAGTACCTTCTCGGCACATCGCACGCGCGGCCGATAATCGCAAAGGAGCTTGTGGACATCGCCCATAAGGAGGGCGCGGTAGCCATTTGCCACGGTGCAACGGGCAAGGGCAACGATCAGGTACGATTTGAGCTTACGATAAAGGCGCTCGACCCGTCGCTTAAAGTCATCGCGCCATGGAGAATATGGGATATTACATCGCGTGAGGACGCGGTGGATTACGCCGAGAAAAACGGCATAGAATGCCCCGTTACCAAAAAGGATCTTTATTCGCGCGACAGAAATATATGGCATATAAGCCACGAGGGAATGGATCTTGAGGATCCGTGGAACGAGCCGCAGCTTGATAATCTGCTAAAGCTTGGCGTATCGCCCGAAAAGGCTCCCGATGCGCCGGAATATGTAACTATCGGCTTTGAGTCGGGCATTCCCGTATCTTTAGACGGCAAAAAGCTTTCGCCGCGCGAGCTTGTCGAAAAGCTCAACATCCTGGGCGGCAAGCATGGCGTAGGCATAGCCGATATTGTCGAGGACAGACTGGTCGGAATGAAGTCCAGAGGCGTATACGAAACTCCCGGCGGAACTATCCTCTACACCGCCATAACTGAGCTTGAATATCTCTGTCTTGACCGCGATACGCAAGCCTTCAAGCGTCAGAGCGCGATAAAATTCGCAGAGCTTGTATACGACGGAAAATGGTACACGCCGCTGCGCGAGGCTATGTCGGCAATGTTCGATGAAATGGAAAAGACGGTTACGGGTGAGGTTCGCTTAAAGCTCTATAAGGGAAGCTGCACGCCTGCCGGCGCAAGATCGCCGTACTCACTGTATAACGAGGACATCGCATCGTTCGGCGACAGCCATGAGCTGTATAGCCACAGCGACAGTGCCGGATTTATAAATCTGTTCGGTCTGCCGCTGAAGGTCAGGGCTATGATGAAGAAAAAGAATGGCATCAAATAAAATAAAATAAGGGCCTAAAAAGCCCTTATTTTTTAGCGTATTTTTTCAATGTTATATGGCGTTATCTGGTATACAAAGTAATTCAGCCAGTTGGCGTAAAGCAGGTGCGCGTGCGAACGCCAACGCACTATCGGCTTCTTTTTGGGATTATCGTCAACGAAATAATGCTCCGGTATCGCCGGATCCATGCCGCGCTCTTTATCGCGGATGTATTCGTTTTTGAGCGTGTCGTCATCGTATTCGCTGTGTCCCATAACGAATATCTGCCTGCCCTTTTTCGTTGTTATTACATATACGCCCGCCTCGTCGGACTCGCACAGTATCTCCAGTGCCGGTACCTTCTTTATGTCCTCGCGAAGCACCTCGGTATGCCGCGAATGCGGCGCGTAGAACACGCTGTCAAAGCCGCGAACGAGCTTTGCCGTGCGGCGAAGCACCCTGTGGCTGTATACGCCAGAGCATTTTTTCGGCAGCGGATATTTATTTATCCCGTAATGATAATACAAACCTGCCTGCGCGCCCCAGCAAATATGGAGCGTTGATGTGACATTCGTTTTCGTCCACTCCATTATCTCGGTAAGCTCCTGCCAGTAATCGACCTCTTCAAAATCTATGTTTTCCACCGGTGCGCCGGTGATTATCATACCGTCATATTTGCATTTTTTTATATCGGAAAACTGCTTGTAGAACGCGCTCAGATGCTCCTCGGATGTGTTTCTGGAGCGATGCGACGACATCTGAACCAGATCGACCTCGACCTGAAGCGGAGTGTTCGACAGCAGCCTTAAAAGCTGCGTTTCCGTTTTGATCTTTTCGGGCATAATATTTACTATTGCTATTTTAAGCGGACGAATATCCTGCGACGCAGCGCGTTTTTCAGTCATGACAAATATATTCTCTTTCGTAAGCTGCTTTGTTGCCGGCAGCTTATCCGCGATCTTGATAGGCATTTTCGTTCAACTCCTTCGCTATGTCATTATACCCCAAAATTATATAAATGTCAAGCTTGCAAAAAGGGCGAGTTTATGGTATACTCTGTTTATGAAATTTATCTGATCTGTTTGGGGACTGTAATGATATGAAACGAATAATATCCGCCGCGGTAGCTATGATACTGTTTTTTTCGGCAACGGCGTTTGCCGCGGACGAGCTGTATATAAACGGGCGCAAAACGAACGCCCTTGTAGGTGACGGTGATACGGGATCGGTAGCGGTACGCGATTTTTTCCAGAATGCCGGATATTTCGTTCAGTGGAACGGAACGGGACGATACGCGTCCGTATATAACGATGATACGAGGATCATCATATTTGTCGGAAAAAACTTTATTTTTATCGATGATACGGTGTACTATTCAAAAACAGCCGCCGAAATATCGGACGGCTCTCTTATCATACCCATATCCGCCGCGGCGACAGCGATAGACGCCGCTGTGGAATATAAAAACGGGAACATATATTTTACAAGCGAAAAGGCGGCGGACACATATGCGTGGGAATATGAGATACTCAGCCTTACCAACGCCGAGCGTGCCAAATACGGTTTGCCTGAGCTTGTATGGAACGCAACTCTGGCGACTGCCGCGAAAAAACATTGCGACGATATGATCGCACGCGGCTATTTCTCGCACGACACTCCCGACGGTATAACGCCGTTTGGACGCATGGCCGCTTTGGGTATAAAATACACCTATGCCGCGGAAAATATCGCCGCAGGACAGCCGTCCCCGAAAAGCGTCCTTGCCTCATGGCTTGCAAGCGATGAGCACAGAAAAAATATCCTCGATGAAAAGCTTTGCGAAATGGGCGCGGCGTTCTCGTACGGCGGTAAATACGGCATTTACTGGGCGCAGGAATTTGCGACAGTCAGATGAGTGCCGCTTTTATCCTTTCCACCGCTTTATCTATTCTTTCAAAATCAGCCTGATCGGGTTTGAACAGCACCTCGACAGGCTTTGATGCGCGGAAAAACCCCATATCGGACAAGAGCTTGTCCGTCAGCTTTATCCCCTCGCCTGCCCAGCCGAACGAGCCGAATACGAAATACGGCATACGCCGCTTGTTTACAAGGTCAATGCGCGTTATTATATCCCATATGCTGCGCGGCGCGTTGCGGTTTATGGTATGCGTGCCGATAAGCAGCGCGGTTGCGCCGTTTATGCTCTCCGCCGCTTTTTCGGGATCGGCGGTGGCAGCGTCAATTACGATACAGTCAAGCCCCTTTGCGGCACGCTCGGCAAGAGCCTTCGTATATCCGTACTCACTCGAATATATTATGACCGCCCTGCCATGCGGCGCAATGCTGCCGATCATACGGCGGTATTCCAAAAGCAGCGCCCTGTTGCCTGCCTTGCCGTATGCCGGATATATCCTGTTTATTCCCTCTTTTTCGACGCGATTGACCGCGTTAAGCGCGAATTGCGCGTTTACTGCCAGATGCTCGCGAAAATACTCGCGCTTCTGCCGCTCATGTCCCGAAAACGCCTGTCCCGAAAACAATACATCGCCATATATCGCCATAACGCTGTCTACCCATTCCAGATTTGGCGTTATGAGAAATTTTATGCCGCATTCGGTCATATTGTCCTTTATAAGCCTTTCATTTACGGGGCGATTTACTATTTCCTTGATATTTCTGAGCGCGGCAGAGCCGCCGTATATCTCTATATCGGGTCTGACATCAAGCAAGCCGCTGATGCCGCCGCTGAATTCGGGTTTTGATGTAAGCAGAACAACGGCATCGCACGATGCCGCCGTTTTGATATATTCCTCTGCGTGCCGACCGGGTATGCCGCCTATTATAAACCGCTTTTGCGGCGTTTGGATAACATAATAGTTATAGCCGTCGGCGATATGCACATCTATATTATTTACAGACAATTGCCCACCAATCCTTTCTGCGCTGCTTGTTGATGACGGTAAAGCCCTGCGCGGAAAGCGCGGATGCGACCTCATCCTGTCTGCCGTCTATTATGCCGGATGCGATGAATGTGCCGCCCTCTGCCATATACATACGCGCCGCCGGAGCAAGACCGATTATGACATCGGCAACGATATTTGCCGCAACGACCTCGTATTTGTTTTTTGAGATCACTTCTTTTACGCCGTCATCGGTAAGCACATTTCCGCTTATTACCGTATATCTCGCCCTGTCGATATTATTCATATCCGCATTCTCATACGCGGTATCAACGCAATTGGGGTCGATGTCGACCGCGACCGCCTCCGCCGCGCCAAGAAGCAGGGATACGACCGAAAGTATTCCGCTTCCGCAGCCCAGATCGAGCATACGGCAGCCGTTCGTTACATATTTTTCAAGCTGCTCCAGGCATAGCTGCGTAGTTTCATGCGAGCCTGTCCCGAAGCTCATACCGGGATTGATGTTGAATACAACTCTGCCGTCGGGCGCTGTGCCTGTTTCCCATTGAGGCTTTATATAAAGCCGCTCGCCTATTTCCATCGCATGGAAATATTGCCGCCACGCGTTCGCCCAGTCCTCTGTTTTTATCTTTTCCGTTTCTACGGCAAGTCTGCCATACGCGCCATCGGCGCGGCGCAGCTTTGATATGACGGTTTCCATATCCTTAAATAGCTCTCTGCCGCTTACATCGTCGCATATATACGATATAACGCGCGTTTCGCCCTGCATACGCTTTCTCAGATCTTCATCGACATAGTCCCAGAACTCGGAGGTCTCGTCAAGAAACGAATTGAACTCCGCCTCGTCCTCTATCTCAAGCCCCGTTATGCCCAGCTCCGTAAGAGCCGCGCTTACAGGCTCGATTCCTGCCGCCGTAGTATATATCGTTACCTTTATCCAGTCCATACTATGCTCCGTTATACATCCAAAAAGTCCTTGAGCTTTTTGGAGCGGCTCGGATGACGCAGCTTTCGGAGTGCCTTTGCCTCTATCTGCCGTATACGCTCACGCGTTACATTAAACTCTTTGCCCACCTCTTCAAGCGTGCGCTGTCTGCCGTCGATAAGCCCAAATCGAAGCTTTAATACCTTTGCCTCCCGATCGGTAAGCGTTTGCAATACATCTATAAGCTGCTCCTTTAAGAGGACATAGCTTGCCGCCTCCGATGGTGCCGGCGCGTCCTCATCGGGTATGAAATCTCCCAGATGGCTGTCCTCCTCCTCGCCTATAGGCGTTTCAAGCGATACCGGCTCCTGAGATATTTTCGATATTTCGCGTACCTTCTCCACCGACATATTAAGCCCCTTTGCAAGCTCCTCCGGAGTAGGCTCTCTGCCCAGCTCCTGAACGAGCTGGCGCGAAACGCGCACGAGCCTGTTTATCGTTTCGACCATATGCACCGGTATCCTTATCGTTCTTGCCTGATCGGCGATAGCTCTCGTTATCGCCTGACGGATCCACCATGTGGCATATGTGGAGAATTTATATCCCTTTGTATAATCGAACTTGTCCACCGCGCGGATAAGACCGAGATTGCCCTCCTGAATAAGGTCAAGGAACAGCATTCCGCGTCCGACATAGCGCTTTGCTATGCTTACAACGAGCCTGAGATTTGCCTCGGCAAGCTTCTTCTTCGCCGCCTCATCGCCCTCGGACATACGCTTTGCCAGCTCCGTCTCCTCCTCGGCGCTGAGCAGATCTACCTTGCCTATCTCTTTAAGATACATCTTTACATGGTCGTCTATGCTTATACCCTCAGGTATTGACATATCCTCAAGCTCTTCCTTGGAGATCTCTATTTCCTCAAGCTCCTTTTCCATATCCTCGACAAGCTCTATTTTTTCGCTCTCGAACCTGTCATACGCCTTTTCAAGCTCCTCGGGAGAAATATCAAAGCCTTCAAGCGCCTTGCTTATTTCCTTGTATGTCAAATAACCGCGCTTTTTTCCGCGCTCAAGAAGCTTGTGCTTTACTCTGTGCTTCTTTTCGACCAGCGCTCTGTATTCCTCTAACTCTTTCGGCGTCATACTTGAAAGGTCTTTTTCTGTGCTCATAATATCTCCTCCGGATCAATTTATTGACTGCCATCTGCCGCGATCGGCGATAAGCTTCGTTTTTTCCTCAAGCAGTCTGCCGATCTCCTCCGGCTGCTCTGCTGCGTTTATCTTTGACTGGAGCCTGTCCAGCTTTATCTTGTATATCAGGTCGTACAATGTCTGTTCATCATCGGAATATTCCTCGCGATTGAAGAATACGGCACCTGCCTGATCCTCACTTTCGCGTTCGCCGGAAAATTCGTTTATTATCGCCGCCGGATCCGCTTCCTCGCCTGCCGCGGCGCTTTCATATATCCTCTGCGCCATATGCGCGTATACCTTGTCGGAAAATTCATCGGGCGTTATGAGCTTTGCCGCGCGGTTCGCCAGCCTCTTTGACCGCGCCGCTATCGACAAAAGCTTCCGCTCCGCGTCACGCGCTGCGGCGGATACGCGCTCCTGTGGCGGTTTGGAGCTGTTTATGCGGCTAAGCTCGCGCCGCTTATGCTCCTCCTTTGTCCGCACCGCCGGAGATCGCGGCTGTCTGCCCTTTATCTCCTTATATTTGCCGAATATCGACTGTTCGGATATGCCTGTGTCCTTTGCCGTTTTCTTTATGTATGCTTCGACCTCAACGGGATCGTTTACCGCGGCAAGGACATTTGCCGCCGCCTCAACGAACCGGATCTTTCCGTCCGTATCATTGAGGTCATACTCCTGCTTTTGCAGGTGCAGCCGAAATTCCGTAGACGGCATTGCCTTGTCTATAGCTTTCCTGAAGCTGTCTATTCCGTATTTGCTGATATATTCATCGGGGTCCTTTGCGCCCGAAAGGCGTATAACTCTCGATCTGCCGCCTGCCGCGGCGATAATATCTATGGCTCGCAACGCCGCTTTTGTGCCTGCCTCGTCCATATCATAGCAGATAAGAACTTCCGAGCCGTAACGCAGCATAAGCCTTGCCTGCCGATCCGTTATGGCTGTGCCGAGCGTTGCGACACAGTTTGTTATGCCTGCCTGATGCACGGTTATGACATCCATATATCCCTCGCACAGGATAATATCACGAGCGTTGGAATTTTTCGCAAGATTGAGCGCGAACAGATTTGCGCCCTTGTCAAATGCCGCCGTTTCGGGTGAGTTGAGATACTTTGCAAGCCTTACACCGTTTGGCAGCTTGTCATTCCCCATTATTCTTCCGCCGAAGCCTATCACCTTGCCGCGTGCGTTGATTATCGGGAACATTACTCTGTTTCGGAATTTGTCGCGTAATCCGTTTTTGCCGGTTACGGCAAGCCCTGATACCTCTATATCCCTGTCGGAGTAGCCGCGCGTTTTAAGAAAGTTTACGAGCGCGTCCGCGCTGTCGGGCGCATAGCCCAAGCCGAATTGTATGATCGTCTTTTTTGTCAGATGCCGCCTTGCGAAATACTCTCGCGCCTGCCGCCCATGCTCTTGTCCAAGGCAATCATGGAAAAACCGCGCCGCGATCTTATTCATCTCGATGATCCGCTCTTTGACCTGCGCCGCCGCGGATGCGCGCCGCTCCCCGTCCTCAGGTATGACTATACCGGCGCGGTCGGCAAGCTGCTTTATCGCGTCCTGAAAATCGAGCCCCTCAAGCCGCATCACAAGCTGCAGAAAATTTCCGCTCGCGCCGCACCCGAAGCAGTGAAAAAGCTGCTTGTCGCGGTCTATTCCGAATGACGGTGTTTTCTCATTATGAAACGGACAGCACGCCTTATACTGCCGCCCGGATTTTTTCAGTGTCATAAACGATGACGCATATTCAATTATATCGTTTGCCGCAACTATCTCGCTCAGCAGATCGTCTGATATATACGCCACAGCTACCACCCTTTCAGTATTATTTACATAATATGTAAACATATACATATTATATTTACCGCTATTCCGAAAAAAATAACATAAAATCCTCAAATACTCCCGACAAATTAATATTTCGACACCGATATGCGATTTCCCTTGTTTTATATCGCCAAAAATAAAGCAACACATCCGCACGGCAGATGTGTTCTTTATTTTAGTTATCCTTACATATTATAACGCGGACTCTGCCGCCCTGCGTCTCATCCTTATCGTGGTAGAAGGAGCGGTCATAGCTGCCTGAGATCGCGTCGTTAAGCGACATTTCAAGATATTTCGTACCCTGCTTTTTAAATACCCTGACCTTATCCGACAGCTTATATTTCTTACCCGACAGCATTACCGATGACTGCGTAAGAGCCGTTTCCGTTCCGCCGATCTGCTTTATCGTTGAAGCGTAAACAGCCGTTGCGCCGTCGGCAATGAACTGCACGGGGCTGCCCGTCATCAGGCTGAAATTGCCTGCCGTATAAGTCGCGCTGTCTGCCTGTATCGTGAATGAGGTATCTGTTTTTGAGGTAACAATGCCGTATTTATACATATCGCCCGTTACATTTTGCAATATGATCCGGTCTATCTCGCCGGCGGAATTTGTCGCGAAATACGCGACATTGTCCGATTTCAGCGTTATTCCGTCGATGCGGCGGAGATATGTCTTTGCGTAAACTGCCGTATCTATGGACGCGAGCTTTGCAACATCTATCATCTGCGCGTCCTGCGCCACTTTCCTGCCGCCTATCGTCAGCGCGGACGCGTCGACATAGCCGGTAAGAGCCGATGTTCCGTTTACTGTCGAAACGGACGCGCTTCCGCCCTCAAAACGCACTCTTGCAACGGTGTTTACCGCGCTGCTCCTGTCATGTTGGGTGGGGTATGTATACTCCGCCCCGGAGGTAGTTACAAGATCTATATAATAACTTGAATATGTAGTGCCGTCCGAGTTTAAAAATGTCTTTTTGCCGGAGCCTGTGACATATCCGACAACCGTTTCGCTTGCCGCCTGCGTCGCAACGCCGGCGATCTTTTCACCGTCTCTGCCCATAAGCAGCGTTACGGTATCTCCATAGCTTATGCCGCCGCTTGATGACAGTGCGTCAAACGCGTCCTTGCCCTCTATATCATATGTAACTCCCGACACCGTTACCGTCTGCGGCGAGTCCTTGGACGGGCTTGCGCTCTCATACACGCCCGTTACCTTTTTGCTGTATGCCAGCACCATATTGAGCGCGTCACAGAAATATACTATATCGTTCGTTTTTATATCGCCTGCGGATACTTTTGTCCCGTCGCGCATTATCTTTGTACCGCTGTTGCTGTCAAAGCCGCTCATCCAGTCGTCCGATGTTATTTTAACAGGCCCTGTAAGCGTTCCTTCGCTGTAGTTTATGTAGTCTATCTCGCCGCTGTCATTATATCTTATCCTGATAATATCGCCCATTTCCATAGAGCCGCGCAAGGAGCTGTATATGTATGCGGTCGAGTTCTTGTAGCAGGTGGTCGTTGCACTGACGGAAAATTCCTTTAAATTGGTATTATTCCCTGCCGGATATGCCAATATGGCATCATTAAGGATAGAGTATATGACATATTTCTCCGAGGCAAGCTCACCGTCTGATGCGAACGCAACGAAATATTTGCCGTTCTTTACGACCATATCGCCGCGGCTTCCGACATACATATCGTCAAAATTGCCCGTAGTCCTGTATATGCCGGAGGTGGTCGAAATTTCATCGGATGAAAGCGTGGGATCGTCGGATGCGGACGCTATTATCGTTACATCCTCTATTACCGAGCAGTCATGGACGGCGATAAGGTCGCTCGATGAGTTTTTCTGCTTGGTGTCGAGAGTATTGGAAACAAGCATCGCGACCTGCCGCCGCGTCAGCGGCTGCCCTATATACGAGTCCATACCCGTCGTCATATTAAGGCTTTCGGCTGTGCCTACCTGCCCATACGGATATGACGCGCCGAAATCGTCGTTTGAATAGCCCAGCACCTTGAGCATCATCGTTATCGCTTCTTCATATGTGACGGTGCCGTTCGGCTTAAATGTTCCGTCTATATATCCGTCTACAAGCCCTGCCTCAACGGCAGCCTGTATATACGGCGCACCCCAGAACGAGCCTTTTACATCGGAAAACGGTGAGAACGAAAGCCCCAAGGCAACCGTATTTTTCGCGCTTGATGAGGCTATGGCTATTTTTGCCATCTCCGCACGCGACACATTCATATCAAGGTTGAAGTTGCCCTGATCGTCCCCGACCATTATATTAAGCTGTGACAGCAGCCCTGTTATCTCCGCATCCGACCGCCATGACGCGCCGAAAACCGTCGAAACGGGCATCAGTGCAGCCGCGACTATTGCAGCAATCAGTTTTTTCATAACAAAAGCACTCTCCTTTTATTATTCGTTTCTCAGCGCGTCTATCGGATTTAGCAGCGCCGCCTTCCGCGCCGGAAGAAATCCGAAAACAACGCCTATCCCCACCGATACCGAAAATGCAAGCACGACCGCTCCCACCGACGGCACTACCGTCAGATCCAGAGCCATGCCCGCAAGCACCGAAACAGTGCCGCCCAGAAGTATCCCGATAATTCCTCCGATGCAGCTTACAACGCCGGATTCTATTACGAACTGCGTCATGATATGCCTGTGCCTTGCGCCGAGAGATTTCCTTATTCCTATCTCACGCGTGCGCTCGGTGACGGATACGAGCATTATGTTCATTATGCCTATGCCGCCGACCAAAAGCGATATGCCGGCTATGGCAACGAGCATCATTTTCATTCTGCCTATCTGCTCTGTCATGGTATCTATGATGGATTTCATCGATGTCACATTAAAATAATCGCTGTCGCCTATCTTCTCAAGCAGGAAATTCTCAAGCTGCGACTTTGCCTCGTCTATGTTTTCGACATCGGCGGCGTTTACGGTATATGTATTTACACGCTTTGTGCCGTTGAGGCTCATGGCTGTCGTATACGGTATCATTACTTTATCGTCAGATGATGACTGTTCCGAGTCCTCCGACTCCTCAAAAACGCCGATAACCGTAAAAGGCCGACCGTTTATTTTTATCGTTTTGTCTATCGCCGACTCGCATGAACCGAAGAAATATACCGCCTCATATGAGCCGATAACGGCGAAGCGCGACGCGTTTTCACAATCGGAATAGCTTATAAATCTGCCGAAGCTCAGATCAAGCCGCTGTATGTCACGGCAGCTCTCCGAAACGCCCGTACAGGTCGTTGTTACGGTATCGTCGCCGGAGTCGGGCGTTTTAATCTGCGCCGACATATTGATGAGGGGCGTCATACCGTTATACAGATCCTCATGCTCGTCAACGAATTTATATACCTCTCTCGGCTCGACATACAGCGTCTGGCTCCGCGTCATGATATTTGCCGTAAGCGAATTGGTGCCGAAATCCTCAAATATCGACATGAGCGCATTTGTAACGCCATCCATAAGCGATACGAGAATGATGACCGCCGCTATGCCGATTATAACGCCGAGCATCGTCAGCAGGGAGCGCACCTTGTTGTTTATGATGCTGGAAAGAGCCATCATAAAGCTTTTCGTAAAACCCATCAGCTCTCCTCCTCACTGCCTGCCGCGTGATGCTGCGCGACGGTCTTATCGCCCTCTACCGGTCCGTCATATACGATCCTGCCGTCCGTTATCCGCACTATTCTTCTCGCCTTTGCGGCTATGGAGTTATCATGGGTTATGAGGACGATCGTATTGCCCTCGCGGTGGAGCTGCTGCAAGAACAGCATAACATCGCGACCTGTTTTTGAGTCCAACGCACCCGTAGGCTCATCGGCAAGTATCACCGACGGATTGCCGGCAAGCGCGCGCGCGATAGACACTCTTTGCTGTTGTCCGCCCGAAAGCTGGGACGGGAGATTTTTCGCTTTGTCCGCCAGTCCGACACGATCGAGCGACTGCATCGCCCTCTCGCGCTGATCTTTGTCACTCATTCCGGCGTAGAGCAGCGGAAGCTGAACATTTTCAAGCACCGTAAGCTTAGGGATAAGATTATACTGCTGAAAGATAAATCCAAGCATCTTATTGCGTACCTGCGCAAGCTCGTCGTCGGTGTAGTTATTTATCTCTCTGCCGTTTAGTATATATGTTCCGCTTGTGGGAGTATCCAGGCAGCCGATTATATTCATACAGGTCGATTTGCCGGAGCCGGACGCACCGACTATCGCCACAAACTCGCCGCGGTCTATATTAAGCGAGATGCCGTCGAGCGCGTGTATCTCCGTATCGCCCATGCGGTATATTTTATATATATCCTTTAATTCAACTAAATGCGACATATTAAAGCTCCTATCTCATACCTCCGCCCGGAGGTCCGCCCATGCCGCCGCGCATACCGCCCATGCCGCCGCGCATTTGCTGTTGGTTGAATTGAGCCATTCCCTCCGCCTCAACGCCGCTTGGCTTTATCGAACCGCAAATTTCCATGCCCTCCTCGAGTCCGTTCTTTATCTCGATAAATGTCGAGTCGGTAACGCCCGTTTCAACGCGCACGCTGCAGAAGCCGTCCGGCGCCCTGTCGCGGTCCTCGGTCTTATCGCCCCTGATATACACCACGCCGCCGCGCTGTATCGCCTCAGCAGGTACGGCAAGAACATTCTTGGCGCTCTCCGCCTCTATTACGCAGTCTACATTCATACCCGGCAGAAGTTCGCCGTAATCGGATATGGTTATGTCAACAGGATAGACGGTAACGCCGTTTTCGGACGAGCCGTTTATCCCGACCTTCGTGACCTCGCCATGGAACATACCCTCAACGGCATCTGCCGTTATCATGACAGGCTGACCTACCGATATATAATGTATATCCGTCTCGTCAACGCTGAGCTGAACGGTAAGCACCGACATATCGTATATTATCGCCATAGGCTCGGAGGACGAGTTCGTGTTCTGCTCCAGCTTGTCGCCGGCTTTCTTGTTTTTCTGAACTATCGTTCCGTCTATGGGAGCCTTTATCTCATAATCATCCAGATTATCCTGCGCCGTTTCCAGTGACAGACGCGCGTTATCCACATCTATTTTTGCATTGGATATGCTCGTATCAAGAGAATATGTATCGTTATCAACAACGAGCTGCTCCAGTTTTCTGTATGCCTGGTTAAGATCGATCTGTGCCGACTGTAGGGATGACTGCGCGTTTTTAAGCGTATTCTCGGCATTATCCGATTCGATATAGCCTATTACCTGCCCCGTCTTGACATAGTCGTTCTGCGATATGTTGAGGCTGTTGAGCGTGCCGCTCGCTTTCGCCGTTATGTATTCATCATCGTAATTTTCAAACACGCCCATCGTGCTGCACGAAACGCCGTTTATGACCGCCGCCGCCTTTTCACCGGCAGACAATCCGCCTGGGTTGTCGCATACGACCGTCACATACCGCACTATCGCGTGCGCCGCTGTGGCGGTCGTCGCGCCGGCAACGCTCTCGACCTTGCCGCGAAGCTTATCGCCGGACGATGATACCGTAAGCTCCGCATCGCTTCCGGCATATATCGCCTGCGCGTCCGCGTCGTTAAATGGTATCTGTATTTTCAGCTTCTTGTCGTTATATACTCTTGCAAGCTTTGTGCCGCTGCCTACGGAGTCGCCGACCTTTACAAGCACCTCTCCGACAGTGCCGGTATGATTTGCCTTTATCGTCAGGTCATCGACATCGCTCTGCGCGGTATTGAGCGTGCGCTTTGCCGACTCCACCGCCGACAGCGCTTTTGTGACCGACTCCTTTGTTGTTTTTTCGGTATTGGAGTTCGTCTTTACGGTGTCGGCTTTTTTCTTTACGGCATCCTCAAATGCCTGCTGTGCCTTGGCAAGCGAATTTTCCGCCGAATCCACTTTCTTTTGCGTCTCGGATGAATCGATCGTATAGAGAAGGGTGTCTTTTTTTATTATATCGCCCTCATTAAAGGTATCGGACAATATCTCGCCCGTTACCAGAGCGGTGACATTATATGTGTCGTTTGCCTCAATAACAGATGAGCCGTCTATCGTTTTGGTGATGTCCCTGCGCTCAACGGTAACCATCTCATATTCCGTTTTCTCCTCGCCGCCGGACATAGACGATACAACGGCAATAATAATTATTACAAGGACCGCCGCGCCGATACCGGCAAATATAAGCTGCTTTTTTGAAAACCTGCCTTTGAGAAAAGCAGCTGCTTTGCCTATCTTCTCCTTTAATTTGGACATATTATGTAAACCTCCCATGACTGATCCGATTTCCTATAAGTCGATTATACGCCCGATCTTAGTTTTTTTCAATGATACTTTTTTATAATTCACAAAAGTTTTACAAATTGGCTTTGGGCGTTACATACACAGTGCTCTGCCCTTCATATATCACCATGCCCGGCTTTGCGCCCGACGGCTTGCGGACATTTTTGACCGCCGTATAGTCCACCGGCACCTGCGAGCTTTCGCGTGCCTTTGAATAATACGCGGCAAGCTGCGCCGCCTCTTTTATGGTTCGTGGCGGAACATCCTTGTTCGTGCCGAGCTTTATTATCGTATGCGAGCCGTGAATATCCTTTGTATGGAACCACAGATCGCCGCTGTTGGCGAATTTCAGGGTAAGGTAGTCGTTTTGCGTGTTGTTCCTGCCCACATATATGTCAAATCCGTCCTCGGATACAAAATGCAGCGGCTTTGACTCTTCCTCTTTACGATTTTTCACGCGTTTGGTCTGTCGTTTGATATACCCCTCCCGCGCAAGCTCGGCGCGTATAGCGGATATATCCTCAATCGTTTCCGCCTGCTCGGTCATTGCCAATGTGCTTTCCATATACGCAAGCTCGGCGCGGCTCGTCTCAAGCTGCCGCGCTGCCTCTCTTTGCGCCGTCTTTGATTTCGCGTAACGCTTATAATATCGCTGCGCGTTCTGCGGCGGCGACAGTGACGGGTCAAGCTTTATTTTTATCACCGGACATTCTTCATCGTAAAAGTTCTCCAGCTCCGCCTCCGTCATCCGACTGTCAAGACGGTAAATATTCGCCGTTATAAGATCTCCGTATGTTTTGAATGCGTCACAGTCCTGTGCCGCGCTGAGCGTTTGCTTGAGCACATTTATCTTTTTCGACAGACGCTCTATGTTTGCCGATATAAGCCGCGTAAGATCTGCGCTTTTCTGCCGAAGCCGCTCGCTTCTGTCGCGCTTTATATAAAACTCGTCGACAAGCCTGTTTATGCTGTCGTATCTCTCGACCTTGGCAAGCGACTCGTACTGATTTATCGCTACAGCGGAAAAATCCATTGTTTTTTTGCTGTTTTTGTCTGTTATAAGGCATGGCTCAAACTTGTTATTGCGAACCGCGTCGGCAAGCCTTACCGCAGCAAGCTTTATGCCGGCGGCGCGGTTGGTGTTGATCTCGGACGCGATGACATCTGTCGTGCGAAATACCTCATATATGATCTCGCGCGCCAGAAGAGGGCTTATTCCGGCAATTGAAGCCATTATCGCCTTCTCCGCCTTAATGGGCAAAGACAGATCTATTTCAGATGACACATCAAAGTCTATTAGCGCTGTTTTGTCCTGCGCCGGCGGCATGGTGTATTCCTCGCCGGGCAGTATGCGGCGCACGGAGCTTACCGTATCGTCAATTCGCTTTATCGAGTCGATTATCCTCCCGTCCGCGCCGATGAGGATTATATTTGAGTATCTGCCCATTATCTCGGCGGTAAGCTGCTTTTCAGTCAGCTCGCCAAGCTCGGTATAGCTCTCTATCGTGATCCTTACCATTCTTTCAAAATCGGGCTGCTCTACCGCCGTTATCCTGCCGCCGCCGATATGCTTTCTCAGCAGCATACAAAACAGCGGCGCGGTCGCCGGATTTTTCTTTGCCGAGTTTGTAAGATGTATGCGCGGATGCGCGGTGCTTGCCGATATGACAAGCCTGTAAGTCTCTTCGCGTGTCCGTATATGAATAACTATCTCGTCGCGCTCAGGCTGGTATATCTTATCGACTCTGCCGCCCACAAGGCAGCCCAGCTCGCCCGTAACAGCGCGTATCGCTACAGCATCAAGCGCCATAACATCACACCCTCTCCAATTTCGCAAATGCAGCCATGAGCTGCTTGGTTCCCACCGTATCGAATTTTATCTTTACAACGGCGTCGTTGCCGAAAGATTTTGACTCCAATACGGTGCCTTCACCGAATTTTTTATGCCGCACTCTCTCCCCGACGCTGAAGTCGTACTTTTCCAGCGCGGCGCGTTTTTCCTTCTGCGGCTTTTCCATAAATCGCAGATGTATCTTTATCCCTTGCTTGTTTGCCTGCTGGGTTACGCGGCTCACCGCGCCGCCCGTCGCCACGATATATTCCTCCGGTATCTCGCGCAGGAATATCGACTCGTCGCACGGCATACGAACTCCGTATCTGAATCTGCTCATCGCTCTTGACAGATACAGCTTATCCTTTGCTCTTGTTATCGCCACATAGCAAAGGCGGCGCTCCTCCTCGGTATCGTCCTCCATTGTGTCTATCCGCTTTGACGGGAACAGCCCATCCTCCATGCCGACAAGAAACACCGTCGGGAACTCAAGTCCCTTTGCGCTGTGAATGGTCATCATAACGACATAATCATCCGCCTCGTCATATTCGTCCGCATCCGACCGGAGCGTGATGCTTTCGAGAAACTCACCCAATCCGCCCGTATTGTCGCCCTCCTTGGCGTATTCGCCGACAAGGTTTATAAATTCCTCCAAATTCTCTATACGCGTCTGTGACTCATATGTATTGTCGTTTATGAGCATTTGCCCGTATCCGCTCATTTCTATGACACTTTTTACAAGCTCATCGACGCTCTGCTCCGTCGCAAGATGGCGAAGCTGCTTTATCATATCCGAGAACGCCGTAAGCCGCGGCGCGGCTGCTTTGAGGTCGGAATAATGATCTACCCTGTCTATTATCTCAAAGCTGCTCACGCCCTCATCTGTCGCATGCTGCCTTATTTTATCGAGCGTGGCGGCGCCTATCTTGCGCTTGGGCTCATTGATTATTCTGTAAAAGCTGAGATCATCGTTATAATTATATATAAGCCGCATATATGCGATAATATCCTTGATCTCCTTGCGGTCATAAAAGCGCTGTCCGGCAAGCACCTTATACGGTATGTTTTCCCGTATAAGCGACTCCTCTATCGCACGCGACTGCGCGTTCGTTCTGTATAATACGGCGCATTGGTTATATTTATTCGTCTCTTTGTATATATCCTTTATACGCGCGGCGACATAATCAGCCTCCTCGCGCTCGTTAAAACCTACAAAAAGCGATATTTTCTCTCCCTCGCCCTTGCTCGTCCAAAGTCGCTTGCCAAGACGCTTGCTGTTATTTGCGATAACGCCGTTTGCCGCATTTAATATAACTGATGTTGAGCGATAGTTCTGGTCAAGCGTGATGCGCTTTGCATTTTTATACTCGTCTTCAAAGGTCAGGATGTTATCGACATTCGCGCCGCGGAACTTGTATATGCTCTGGTCATCGTCCCCGACAACGCATACATTGCCTCTGCCCTGTGCAAGAATGGAGATCAGAAGATATTGCAGATTGTTCGTGTCCTGATACTCGTCAACGAGAATATATCTGAACTGCGCCCGATACCTGTCGGCAACCTCCTCATAGTCGCGCAATATCTGCACCGTTATCATTATCAGATCGTCGAAATCAAGCGCATTGCTGTCGCGCAGCTTTTTTATATAGAGCGCGTAAATGTCGGCGATCAACTCCACCGACTTGTTTCCGCGCGCTTCGCTTCTTAGTTCGTCGGGCGGCATCAGGCAGTTTTTCGCGTTTGAGATCACGCGCAGGGTATAGCTTATCGGGCATTCCTTATCGCTTATGTTAAGCTCCTTTAAGCATTCCTTTATGACCGTTTTTGAATCGGCGGTGTCGTATATGACAAAATCGGTGCCGTATCCGGCAAGCTCTATGTTTTTTCTTAATATCCTCAGGCATATCGAATGGAATGTCCCGACCCACATATCGTTTATGTCGTTCCCGATTATCTTCCCTATCCTTTGGCGCATCTCCTGCGCCGCCTTGTTCGTAAATGTTATCGCCAGAATATTCCATGCCCTTGTAAATGTATTCTGCATTATGTACGCGATACGCGCGGCAAGGACGGTCGTTTTTCCGCTTCCGGCTCCGGCAAGCACCAGAAGCGGTCCCTCTGTCGTCATAACAGCCTCGCGCTGCTTTTCGTTTAGTCTATCTAAATAATTTTCCATTTAAAAAGCACCTTTCGTAAATGTCCTCTATTAAGTATATCACAAAATTTTAAAAAAATCTATGTTTTTTTAAGGCAAAAGAAGAATAAGTTTTTCAGCATAAATAATACGACAAAAACCGACAATATAAACGCGAAAGGACAGTGATGCTATTGATTTTGAAATATAAATTTTTACCGGCACTATCCGCGTTTATAACAACCGCCGTCTTTTCGGTATCGGCCGCGGCGTTTGAGGTCGTACCGTCGGGCGAATGCGTCGGCGTTAAGCTGTATACCGACGGGCTTATAGTGACCGATACCGCGACTGTTACCGAGCGTGACGGAAGCAGGAAAAATCCGGCAAAGGGCTGCGATATACGGCGCGGCGATGTCATAAAGCAGCTTAACGGAACAAAGCTTTTATCAAACGATATGCTTATAGAAATGCTCCGCACCGCGCAGGGCGATATAACGCTCACCGTATCGCGCGGCGGAAAGGAGCGCCACATTTCCGTATCGCCGGCCGATACCGCCGACGGGCCAAAGCTCGGACTCTGGCTCCGCGACAGCACCGCAGGCATGGGAACGGTCACCTGCTATGTCGGCGACAGATTTGCCGCGCTCGGTCACGGTATATGCGATATAGATTCGGGCAATATTATGCCCGTAGCGCACGGTATTATTCAGGGAAGCAGAATAACCGCGGTGACGCGAAGCGAAAACGGACTGCCCGGCGCAATAACGGGTGAGATAAACGGTGAATTTTTAGGCTCAGTGACAGCTAACCGCGAAAACGGTCTGTTCGGCAGATCGACGAGCAGCCATAGCGGAACGGCTGTGGAGGTGGCAAAAAAGGCCGAGGTGCGCCGCGGCGGCGCAACGATCCTCGCCGATATTGACGGATGCGGCGTAAAGGAATACGCCATTGAGATAAACCGCGTCGCTATCGCCTCGGACGGACGGGATATGGTGATAACCGTTACCGATCCGACGCTTTTGGAAAAAACGGGAGGTATCGTGCAGGGTATGAGCGGCGCGCCCATAATCCAGAACGGCAAGCTCGCCGGTGCGGTCACTCATGTGTTTGTAAACGATACGCGGTCAGGCTACGCGATATTCGCCGAAAACCTGCTGCGCGATATGATGTGAAAAAAAGACTGTCATTT
>CAJONM010000134.1 GCA_905235885.1 uncultured Clostridia bacterium | reverse complement strand
GCCGACGCGAAAAAGGTCATTATGCTCGATGCCGGTCATGGCGGCTCGGATACGGGAGCGGTCGGTGAGCTTGACGGCAAGCTCGTTTATGAAAAAGATCTTACGCTTGCCATTACATATAAAGTCAAGGCGATATTGGAGCAGTATGGCTACAAAACGAGCATGACGCGGACGGGGGACACGCTCCCGTCACTGTCGGAGCGACCGGCTCAGGCAAACAAAGAGAACTGTGCGCTGTTTGTCAGCATACATATCAACTCCGCCGCCAATGAAGAAGCGCAAGGCACGGAAACATACTGGTCGGAGGAGAACAACGGTGATGATTACGGTGTAACGAGCGAGAAGTTCGCCGAGATCGTATATATGAGTATGATAAAGCATATGAATTCCGTTGAGCGCGGAGTGAGAATGGCAAACTGGGCGGTGACGCGGCGCTCGAAGATGCCGGCGGTGCTTTTAGAGGTCGGATTTATCTCAAATGAGGACGAGCTGCGGCTTATGGTAAGCGACGCGTATCAGAACAAAACCGCACAGGGCATAGCGGAAGGAATAATAAACACGATACATTCAGTAGAGGTGCCGTAATGTACAGGATAAAGGAAGCGATCATTGTTGAGGGAGTCTATGATAAAAATAGGCTCCTTAGCTTTATAGACGCAACAGTCATAACAACGCATGGATTTGCGGTGTATACAAATGACGAATATCTTTCCGCAATAAAGCAGCTTGCGGAAAAATGCGGTGTCGTAATACTCACCGATTCGGACTCGGCAGGTATGCGAATACGGAATTTTATAAAGCAGGCGATACCGTCGGGAGCTGTAAAGCACGCTTATATACCCGATATAAAGGGCGTAGAGAAACGCAAGCGGAAGCCGTCTGCGGAGGGATTTCTCGGCGTAGAGGGAATGACAGAGGAGATAATAATAAAGGCGCTGAGAGACGCCGGCTGCACCATTGACGGGGTAGAGGCGGCAGGGGAGCGCGGCGCGATGACAAAATCGGATTTGTATCGGCTCGGCCTTAGCGGATGCTCATATTCGTCGCAGCTGCGCCGCCGCCTTGCGGCGCATATGGGATTGCCGTCAAACCTGTCGGCAAATATGCTGCTTGATATGCTCAACAGGCTTGTTTCATATGAAGAAGTGGCAAAAACGGTAGAAAATTTAAAAAAGGACTTGACAAAGACTAAATAACGGTGTATAATACCACCTGTCAATCAAAAATACTTAACAGGCGAGGTAGATCTGATGCCAAAGGATATGAAATTTTCGCTGCTGCTGGATTTCTACGGTGCTCTGCTTACCGATAAACAGGCGTCCGCACTGGACGGGTACTATAATCAGGATCTGTCGCTTGCGGAGATAGCCGACGAAATGGGGATCAGCCGCCAGGGCGTTATGGCGTTTATCAAGCAGGGGGAGAGGCATCTTTGCCAGTTCGAGGAGAAGCTCGGGCTTGCCGGCAGATTTGCCGATATATCAAGCGGCATAACCGAAATGAAGGATATTGCGCATAATATGGCGCCGGAAGATGAGCGAAAACGGTTGATGCGATTAATAGATAAAATATCTGCTATCATATAGGAAGGGAGTGTTTATATGGCTTTTGAGAGTCTGGGCGATAAGCTTCAGGGCGTGTTCAAAAAGCTGCGCGGCAAGGGCAGACTTACAGAGTCGGATATAAAAGCCGCAATGCGAGAAATAAAGCTGGCACTCTTGGAGGCGGATGTAAACTTCAAAATCGTCAAGGAATTTGTCAATAATGTGTCTGAAAAGGCGCTCGGTACGGAAATACTCGAATCGCTTACTCCGGCGCAGCAGATAGTCAAGATCGTAAACGACGAGCTTACCGAAATGATAGGCGGCGAAACGGCAAGGCTTGAATATGCCGAGAAGCCTCCGACGGTAATAATGATGTGCGGACTTCAGGGCGCGGGTAAGACTACCGCAACGGCGAAGCTTGCGCTGAGCTTATCAAAGCAGGGCAGGCGACCGCTCATGGTCGCGTGCGATATATACCGACCGGCGGCAATAAAGCAGCTTCAGGTTTTGGGTAAGCAGATAGACAGACCTGTCTTTGAGATGGGAGCGGATACAAGCCCTGTACAGATCGCTAAGGCGGCGGTCGAGCATGCGAAAAAGCATGGTAACGATCCCGTAATACTCGATACGGCAGGACGGCTGCATATAGATGACGAGCTTATGAACGAGCTTTCGGACATACGATGGGCGGTATCACCAAAGGAGATACTTCTCGTTGTTGACGCAATGACGGGTCAGGACGCGGTCAATGTCGCTAAGGAGTTTAATGACAGGCTCGATATAACCGGCGTTATCCTGTCAAAGCTTGACGGAGATACGCGCGGCGGCGCGGCACTGTCTGTCAAGCAGGTAACGGGCAAGCCCATAAAATTCGCGTCGGTAGGCGAGAAACTCAGCGATCTGGAGCCATTCCACCCCGACAGAATGGCATCAAGAATACTGGGTATGGGCGATATACTGTCGCTGGTGGACAAGGCTCAGGCTGAATTTGATGAAAAGCAGGCGGCGGAGCTGGAGCAGAAGCTGCGTAAACAGCAGTTCGATCTTGAGGATTTTTTAGAGCAGCTCAATCAGATAAAAAAGCTCGGCTCATTCTCACAGATACTTTCAATGATGCCGGGTATGGACAGAAAAATGCTCGATATGGTCGATACTGAGGAAAACGCCAAGCGTATGGTCCATATCGAGGCGATCATACAATCAATGACGCCACAGGAGCGGCGAAATCCGAAAATAATCGCCGCCAATCGGAAAATACGCATCGCCAAGGGCAGCGGAACACGCGTTCAGGATGTAAACCAGCTTTTGAAGCAATTTACAGAAATGCAGAAGCTGATGAAACAGTTTTCCGGCGGCAAGCAGCAGAAGCTTTTAAAGCGGCTGCGTAAAAACAGATAATTAATATATTTATTGATTATACCAAAAATTTTATCGGGAGGTGAAAAGATATGGCAGTAAAGATAAGATTAAGAAGAATGGGTGCAAAGAAGGCTCCGTTTTATAGAGTGATCGTTGCAGATTCAAGATCACCCAGGAATGGTAAGTTTATCGCTGAGATCGGCACATACGATCCGCTTACAAATCCGTCAACGATCAAGATCGACGCGGAAGCGGCAAAGAAATGGCTTGCCAACGGTGCACAGCCTACTGACACTGTAAAGGCTCTTCTTAAAAAATCCAACATTATCGACTGACGGAGGGCATTATGATGAAAGAAGTATTAGAAATCATCGCAAAGGCGCTTGTCGATAATCCGGATGATGTCAATATTACCGAATCGGATAATGGTGACAATTCGATCACGCTTGAACTGAGGGTCGCGCAGAGCGACATGGGCAAGGTAATCGGAAAACAAGGCAGGATCGCAAAGGCAATCCGTACAGTTGTTAAGGCAGCGGCAAGCCGCGAAAATAAAAAAGCTTCAGTAGATATTATAGAGTAATATCACGAGGGGGCTGCCAATCGGCAGCCCCTTTTTACATCACTTCTTTTTC
>CAJONM010000133.1 GCA_905235885.1 uncultured Clostridia bacterium | reverse complement strand
GAAATATCTCGACACACTTGTCGGCTTTCCTGAAAAGACAGCTGATATACGCATGGCTCAATACGAATCCGGGAAACGAACGCCCAAGGGTGAGCTTACCAACTCTATCGCATCTGCGCTTGACGTATCACCGCTTGCGCTGAATGTTCCGGATATCGACAGCTATATCGGACTTATGCACACCTTGTTTACCTTAGAGGATCTATACGGTCTTACGCTTGAGGTAAAGAATGGCGAATCCGTTTTTCACTTTGATTCCCGCAAAGGTAAGGATGCTGCAAGCATTTCTGAGATGATCAACGCATGGGCTCCCGTTGCGGAAAAGTATCATGCTGGGAAGATCAGCAAGGATGACTACGACAAATGGCGCTACAGCTATCCGCAATATGACACTTCACAGAACTGGTCAAAGGTACCCTCTCAGGCGCTTAGCGACTACTTAGTTGATGCTTTAAAAAAAGACAAATAAAGTTATGCAAAAAGCCCTTCGCCACCAAAAGCGCGAAGGGCTTAAATAATATGGATATAAATTGCTAAACTGTTTGAAATTATTCTTTACCCCAAAGCCACTTGACACAAAGAATAAAGTCAGGTTATATAAATGTTATCATTTTGTTATCAACATAACGATCAGACCGCTGTAAACCCGCAATTTTGTCAGGTTTTCAGGATTCTGTATATCATTCCCACTCGATAGTTGCCGGTGGTTTTGAAGTGATGTCATAAACTAAGCGGTTGACATGCTTTACTTCGTTTACGATCCTGTTCGATACCTTTTCCAGAATGTCATACGGGATCTTTGCCCAATCAGCGGTCATAAAATCATTTGTTGTGACTGCGCGGAGCGCGAGTGTGTAGTCATATGTTCTGCCATCGCCCATAACTCCTACGCTTCGCATATCGGTGATCACGGCAAAATATTGATTTATCGAGCGGTCAAGACCTGCATTTGCCACTTCTTCGCGGAATATGGCATCGGCATCGCGCAGAATCTCAAGCTTTGAAGGAGTGATCTCGCCTATTACCCTTACCGCAAGTCCCGGACCGGGGAACGGCTGACGCCATACAAATTTTTCGGGCAGTCCAAGCTCTATCCCAAGTCGGCGCACCTCATCTTTGAACAAATCGCGCAACGGCTCTATAATTTCTTTAAAATCAATATTTTCCGGCAATCCGCCAACATTATGATGACTTTTTATGACGGCGGCATCGCCTGTCCCCGACTCAATAACATCGGGATATATTGTCCCCTGTACAAGAAAATCTACCGCGCCTATTTTTTTTGCTTCTTCCTCAAATACTCTTATAAATTCCTCACCTATTATCTTGCGTTTCTTTTCGGGTTCTGTGACACCCTTGAGCTTGCCGAGAAATCTGTCCTGAGCATTAGCGCGAACGAGATTAATATCATATTGGTCTCTGAATACGCTTTCCACCTCGTCACCCTCATTTTTTCGCAAAAGTCCGTTATCGACAAAAACACATGTAAGTTGGTCTCCGACGGCTTTATGTATCATAACGGCGGCTACCGAGCTGTCCACGCCGCCCGACAGCGCGCATAACACCTTTTTATCGCCTATTTTCTCTCTAAGATCTGATATGGCTTTTTTCGCATAATCGCTCATTATCCAGTCGCCCTTGCATCCGCATATCTCATACAAAAAGTTGCGGAGCATTTTATCGCCCTCAGCCGTATGATTTACCTCAGGATGAAACTGAACGGCGTAAAGCTTCTTTTCGGCATTTTCATATGCCGCGCACGGACAGGCATCCGAATATGCCGTTCTTTTAAAGCCTTCCGGTATCCTGTCTATATAATCGGTATGGCTCATCCAGCATACCGTAGTTTCGCTTACGCCTTTAAAGAGCAGACTGGAAGAGGTTTTTACTTCTGTTTTGCCATATTCGCCGATAGGCGCCGTTGCAACGCTTCCGCCAAGCTCATATGCCATAAGCTGCGATCCGTAGCATATTCCCAAAATCGGAATGTCAAGCTCAAATACAGCTTTATCATAATGCGGCGATTTCGGATCATACACGCTGTTTGGTCCGCCGGTAAAAATTATGCCCTTCGGATTTTTCGCCTTTATCTCGTCGATGCTTTTTTTGTATGGCATGACCTCGCAATACACATTGTTTTCGCGGACGCGCCGCGCTATAAGCTGATTATACTGTCCGCCAAAATCGAGAACTATGACCAATTCATTTTGCATTTGTTTTTCCTCCTGGATGATAATGCTGTCATTTTATCACAAATTACAGCTTGTTTCAATATCTTTTTATAAAATCTTGCTGCTGTCAAGCAAAATTGTTACAGGTCCGTCATTTATTATTTCCACCTTCATATCTGCGCCGAAGCTTCCGCAGCTTACCTTCATGCCGTTATCTCTGAGATATATGATAAAGCTTTCATACATATCCTCGGCGGCCGGTGGCTTCATTGACTGTGTAAAATTCGGCCGTCTTCCCTTTCGGCAATCTCCGTAAAGGGTGAATTGAGATACCACAAGAAGCTCCCCGTCAACATCGGTCAGGGCTAAATTCATTTTGTCATCGTGATCGCTGAATATCCTCAGCCCGATCGTCTTATCGGCAATATATTTCATATCCGATTCGGTATCATTTTCGCCTATGCCTAAAAACACAAGAAGCCCATGCCCGATCTCTCCGATAATGCGACCATCTACCGAAACGGACGCGCGTTGTACGCGCTGTATCACCGCTCTCATATCAATACCCCTTTTCTTCAATTTCCGACTGGAGCTTCTCCCATTCATTCATAAGGCTGTCAAGCTCATTATTCATTTTATCCGCTTCCGACGACAGTTCTCCGAGTCGCGTGAAATCCGACGCGTATTCCGGCATAGCCATTTCCTCGTTTATACGAGTTATCGACATTTCAAGCTCATCTATGAGCTGCTCGACCTTTTCAAAGCGGCTCAGCACTCGTCTTTTTTCGGACTGGCGGCGCTTTTGTTCAGAATAATCGGCGTTTTTCGGCTTTTCCGTTGATACGCTTGCCGCGTTTGTCTCGCCCAGCCGCTGTCTGCTTTCTATAAAATCATCATATCCGCCTATAAAATTCCGGAAACCGCTCTCTGTCATATAGATGATCCTGTCGGCAAGCTTATTTATAAAATATCTGTCATGCGATACGATAAGCATCGTACCTTCATAGCCGGACAGTGCGTTTTCAAGAGCTTCGCGCGAGTCAATATCGAGATGATTTGTAGGCTCGTCCATGATGAGAAAGTTTACTGGTGTTAGCATGAGCTTTACAAGCTCTACCCTTGCTCTTTCTCCGCCCGAAAGCTTGTTTATCTCTTTGAATACATCATCGCCTCTGAACAGGAATACGGCTAAAGCATTGCGAAGCTGTGTTTCTGTCATATTCGGGTATTCATCGTGCAGCTCGTCAAAGACGGTTTTATCAAGACTGAGGTTTTCCTGTATCTGATCGTAATAACCCGTTTTAATGTTTGCACCTATTGTGACACTGCCGCTGTCGGGTGAATATTTACCGAGAATGGTTTTTATATATGTCGTTTTTCCGCACCCGTTTGCGCCTAACAGGAAAACACGCTCTCCCTTTACGATATGCGTGCTGCAATTATTAAAGATGCTTTTATATCCGAAGCTGACACCTAAATCATCGGTTATCAGAACATCCTGTCCGCCACCTGGCGCTGCTTTAAAGGAAAATGATATGTCCCCTCTCTCCTTTTGCGGCAATTGCAGGGAGTCTTCAAGCTTTTCTATAATCTTTTCCTTGCTCTGCGCGGTTTTGATATTCTTTTCCCTGTTCCAGCGACGCTGTTGCTCGACTATGCCTTCAAGGCGCTGTATCTGCCTCATAGTGTTTGTATAGCTGCGCTCCTCCGTCTTTCTTTCGACTTCGCGCTGCTTTAGATATTCACTGTACCCGCCGGTATATGTCCTGAGCTGTCCGCCGCCAAGCTCAAATGTTCTATTTGTAACTCTGTCAAGAAAATATCTGTCATGAGATATTATTATAAACGATCCGCTCCACGATTGCAAAAAGCCTTCCAGCCATTCGACAGACTCTATATCAAGATGGTTTGTCGGCTCGTCCAAAAGAAGCAAATTCGCGTCCGATAGCAGTAGTCTGCACAGCGAAACTCTTGTTTTCTGACCGCCGGACAGTTCCCTTACAGGCATTGTAAAATCATTTTCCGAAAAGCCCAAACCGATCAATGATGAACGGATAAGACTTTTATACACATATCCGCCAAGCTCCTCATACCTGTCCGTAAGAACTGTTTGTCTGCGTATGAGCATATCCAGATCGCCGCTTTGGCGGTCAATATCATATCGGATATCTTCAAGCTGCGCCTCGATCTGGCAAAGCTCGCCAAAGCCGGACAATATCTCCTCCATAATCGTTCTGTTCGGATCTGTACAGGCGTGCTGCTCCAAATATCCTATCTTTGTAAGCTTGCTTTTGTATATCTCTCCACCATCGCTGTCCATAAGCCCGGCTATGATTTTAAACAGCGTTGACTTGCCGGCGCCATTCGCACCGATAAAGCCGATCTTGTCTCGCTCGTCAATGCTGAACGATACGCCGCTAAAAAGCGTTTGATCAACAAATGTTTTATTTAAGTTATTCGCGTTAAGCAATATCATTTTAGGAAGCCGGATGCTCCTTTCACTTAAAATAAATGTTTATGCTGATATTATATATAAAAGCGGTAAATTTGTCAATATTCGATTGGAGCTTTTTTACACGACTACCCCTATCTTTTATGAGTAAAATAATAATTATTATGATCTGGAAAGGATGATTTGATTTGACAAGCTGCATTTTGAGGGCAGCGCAGCTGATCGCCATCGGATACATTTATTCCGCGCTGATATCTGTGCTGAACATAAGCATAGCATACAGTCTGAAAAGAAAAAAGCCTTTGACCTCCTTGTATATGCGTAAACTCTCTGCCACGATTTATAGCTGTGAGCACATATCCTATAAAATAGAGAGAAAAATCAAAATGTTACTCGGATTTTACGATTTTTGAATTTTTTATTCAAAATCCCTTGATTTTTTTAAATAAAAATGTTATAGTATATGATGTATGGTCTTGTACCACATAAATGTATTTGATCGATCGCGTTTTTTATGCGAGGTCGTAGAATTTTATAGGAGGAACTACAAATGGCAAGAAAAATGAAAACCATGGATGGCAACAATGCCGCCGCATATGCGTCATACGCATTTACGGATGTAGCTGCTATCTACCCCATCACTCCGTCTTCACCGATGGCGGAAGTAACAGATGAGTGGTCTGCCGCCGGAGTAAAGAACATCTTCGGTAACACTGTAAAGGTTGTTGAAATGCAATCTGAAGCAGGTGCGGCAGGTGCTGTGCACGGCTCCCTTACCGCCGGTGCTTTGACCACCACCTATACAGCATCACAAGGACTTCTTCTTATGATCCCTAATATGTACAAGATAGCCGGCGAGCAGCTCCCGTGCGTATTTAATGTATCGGCGCGATGCCTCGCATCACACGCTCTCTCTATATTCGGAGATCACAGCGATGTTATGGCTTGCCGCCAGACGGGCTTTGCTATGCTTGCTTCCACAAATCCGCAGGAAGCTATGGATCTTGGTGCTGTTGCACATCTTGCAACGATCAAGAGCAGCATTCCGTTTATGCACTTCTTTGACGGATTTAGAACATCTCACGAGTACCAGAAGGTAGCCTGCTGGGATTATAATGATCTTGCTGAAATGGTCGATTGGGACGCGCTCAACGCATGGAGACGCGCATCTCTTAACCCTGAGCATCCGGCTCAGCGCGGTACGGCGCAAAACGGCGATGTATTCTTCCAGGCTCGTGAGGCCTGCAACACCGCATATATGAATGTGCCGGCTATCACGCAGGAATACATGGATATGGTAAACGCCAAGATAGGCACAGACTACAAGCTCTTTAACTACTATGGTGCCGCGGATGCCGAGCATATCATAATCGCTATGGGCAGCGCTTGCGATACTATAAAGGAAACTGTAGATTATCTCGTGGCAAGAGGCGAAAAGGTCGGCTATATCGCTGTAAGGCTTTACAGACCGTTCTCAACAGAGCATCTTTTGGCTG
>CAJONM010000132.1 GCA_905235885.1 uncultured Clostridia bacterium | reverse complement strand
GGCTATACATCTTTCTATAGCGTCCGTTTCCTCGTGGTCGCCGAAAGTGGAAAAAAACGGCTCAAGACGCAAAAATTCATTGCCCAGCTCACGCGTAAGACCTGCCGCTGCCGAAAAATCCTCACCTTTAAGCTCATCGGTTATCTGCTCCGCCGCCATTGCCAGCTGACCTGATATGCTCGTCAGACGGCAGGTATACCATATACTGCCGACGGCAAGCACGATCGAGATCAGCAGAGCATATATAAAGCTTCTCATGGTTATATTCTCTCCTTTCCGTTGTTTTTCCTTTGTTTTAACAATCTTTCCTTGAGCTGGATATATATACCGCCCTCGATGTCGATAGACAGAATCAGGACATCCTTTATCCTGTTAGCACCATGATTTTTTATCACAGCATTAATAAATTCCAAAGTTTTGCCGCTCCGCTTCAGCTCATATTCGTTGAGGATGCCGTCCGTTACGATCACGAACGGCAATCCGTCATGGCGGATGTTTTTAAGCTCCATATCGCTTACCGTCACCGTACGGGCGCTGTCCTTGGGGATTATGGAAAGCTTTCCGCTCGTTTCAAGCACGGCGACCTGGACATCGGCGATGCTGCTGTAATTGTTAAGGCGCAGCTCCTCAAGCAGATCGTCAAGATTAAATCGCATTCTTTCAAGCTCGTTTTCGCTTATTTTTCCGTCATATATAACGACAGATGGCGTACCTGAAATAAGCTTGCGGAACGAGCGGCTTTTAAGCCCGACAAACGATATGAGAACCTCCGCGATTATAAGCGTGAAAACGGGTATTATTCCCGAAAGCAGCGGCATGTTCACAGACGACATCGGCACCGTCGCAAGATCCGAGATCATGATAGCCGCCACAAGCTCCGACGGCTGAAGCTCGCCGATCTGCCGTTTGCCCATGATCCGCAGCGAAAATATAACTACGGTATATAAAATTATTGTTCGTATAACTGTAATAAGCATAATCATCACCGCATATAGCATTGACCGGGGACGGTCAAATTATGCGGCAATTGTTCGTTAAGCGCGGAAATTACTTGACAAATCGCGGTATAATAATTATAATATATCTATACGATTTTTAAGCTTTACTTTTCCGAAGGGAGTTAGTGGTCGTTAATTATGATAGATTTTATTATCGCGCGGCACGGCATGACCGAGCCGAACACGCGCGGCGTATGTCTTGGACGCAGCGATGTTCCGCTGATACCGCAGGGGTATGAGCAGGCGATGCGGCTTGCCGAACGGATGAAGGATATTAAAGCCGACGCGGTCTTTACGAGTCCGCTTTTGCGCGCGTCGGATACGGCAAAATGCTATATGCGCGCGGCGCGGCTTGACATACCGCTTACGGAGGATCCGCGGCTGGAAGAGCGTGACTGGGGCGACTGGGAGGGCGTGAGCTTTGCAGATGTTGCAAGGGACAGACCGGAGGAATACGCGCAATTTTACGGTGATATATATAACTTTACCGTACCGGGCGGAGAATGCTCCGTCAATGTTCAGGCACGCGTAAACGAGCTGATCGACTACATAATATCGGAATACGACGGTAAAACGGTATGTTTGTTCACGCATCTGGGTACGGCGCGGCATATTATTTCGCGTCTGTTGGGACTGGCGCCGGAGGAGAGCTGGCGGTTTTTTCTCGATACGGCGACCTATGCGCGGATAGAATATGACACAGCCGCCGGCAACGGACTTTTGAAGGGGCTAAGTAACTAAAGGAGAATGAAAATGACAGTAAGAAGAATTTATGTTGAAAAGAAAACGGGCTTTGATGTCGAGGCAAAGGAGGTTCTTGCCGATCTGAGGGAAAACCTTGATATGACAGGGCTTACGGATGTCCGTATCATAAACCGTTACGACATAGACGGAATATCGGATGAGGAATATCAGAGGGCAAGAAATCTCATATTCTCCGAGCCGCCGGTAGATATGGCATATGATGAGGAGATAGATATATCCGAGGGCAGGGTGTTTGCCGTTGAGGCGCTGCCGGGACAATTCGATCAGCGTGCCGCAAGCGCGGAGGAATGTATTTCGATATTAACGGCAAAGGATCGTCCGCGTGTGAGATATGCGAAGGTATATGTGCTCAAAGGCGATGTTTCCGACGAGGAGCTGGGCGCGGTAAAAACATATGTTATAAACCCTGTAGAATGCCGCGAGGCAGCGCTTGAAAAGCCGGATACGCTTGAAATGAAGTCGGACCATCCCGAGGATATAAAAAATGCCGAGGGCTTCTGTGCGATGGGCGATGAGGAGATGACGGCATTTTTGGCGGATATGGGCTTTGCCATGGATCTTGATGATCTGAAATTTTGCCAAAGATATTTTGCCGATGCGGAGCATCGCGACCCGACTATAACAGAGCTGAGAATGATAGATACATACTGGTCCGATCACTGCCGCCATACGACATTCTCAACGCGTATAAACAATGTCACGATAGGTCAGGGCAAGTATGCCGATGTCATATCGGCAGCGTTTGAAGAGTATAAGGCGGCAAAGGCGGAGCTGTACGCGCCCGACCGCGATATGTGCCTTATGAATATGGCGACAATAATAGTCAAGCAGCTCAAAAAGAAGGGCTTGCTCAAGGAAATAGATGAGTCCGAGGAAATAAACGCCTGTTCGATCGTTATGCCTGTCGAGATAGACGGCAGGACAGAGGATTGGCTTATAATGTTCAAAAACGAAACACACAACCACCCGACCGAAATAGAGCCGTTCGGCGGCGCGGCGACCTGTCTGGGCGGTGCGATCCGCGATCCGCTGTCGGGACGGTCGTATGTATATCAGGCGATGCGCGTGACCGGCGCCGGCGATCCGCGCAAATCGCTCAAGGAAACTCTGCCCGGAAAGCTCATGCAGCGCAAGATAACGAAAAAGGCGTCATCGGGCTACAGCTCCTACGGTAACCAGATAGGACTTGCGACAGGACAGGTACAGGAAATATATGACGAGGGCTATGTTGCAAAGCGCATGGAGATAGGCGCGGTAATAGGTGCTGCTCCGCGAGCGAATGTCGTAAGAGAAAGACCGGCGGCAGGGGATATAATAATCCTGCTCGGCGGACGCACCGGCAGAGACGGTATCGGCGGCGCGACGGGATCATCAAAGGCGCATACGGAGCAATCTGTCGTGACCTGCGGCTCAGAGGTACAAAAGGGCAATCCGCCCATAGAGCGAAAGCTGCAAAGGCTTTTCCGTAACAAGAAGGTGACAACGCTCATAAAGCGCTGCAACGACTTCGGCGCAGGCGGTGTAAGCGTGGCGATAGGCGAGCTTGCGGACGGACTGAGGATAGACCTTGACAAGATCCCGAAAAAGTATGAGGGACTTGACGGCACAGAGCTTGCCATTTCCGAATCGCAGGAGCGTATGGCTGTCGTTGTACGCGCCGATGATGCGGATACATTTATAAAATACGCTCATGAGGAAAATCTTGAAGCGACGGCTGTAGCGGTCGTAACCGATACAAACCGCCTTGTGATGAGCTGGCGCGGCAAGATCATATGCGATATTTCGCGCGATTTCCTCAATACCAACGGCGCGGTAAAAAATACTGATGTCCAAGCGCAACTGCCGCGCGAGGAGGATAGCCCGTTCAGATTTGGAGCGGATGCCGATCCGAGGAAGCGTTGGCTTGACACGCTTTCGGATCTGAATGTATGCTCACAAAAGGGCTTGTCGGAAAAATTCGACTCTACCATAGGCGCAGGCTC
>CAJONM010000131.1 GCA_905235885.1 uncultured Clostridia bacterium | reverse complement strand
ATGTGCGTTTCCGACCATAGGTCGGATATTTCGCACGGGCAATTAAATCATTTTTTTACTTTATAAGAAAGCAATTTCTTATAAAGTTAAAAAAGAGAACAGATAACTGCATAAAACACTGTTATCTGTTCTCTTTGGTGCGCCTGAAAGGACTTGAACCTTCACGCCGGGGGCACCAGATCCTAAGTCTGGCGCGTCTGCCAATTCCGCCACAGGCGCATATAGTGCCGAGCTTTCATTCGCTCGGCACATATTATAGCAGTTTTTATATCATTTGTCAAGCATCTGATTTTTCGATCAGAATGCCAGCCGCTGCCGGAGAAATTCCTCAAGCTCGTCTATCTTTATACGCACCTGCTCCATTGAGTCTCTTTCGCGAACAGTTACGGAGCCGTCCGTTTCCGACTCGAAATCGTATGTGATGCAGAACGGCGTGCCTATCTCGTCCTGACGGCGGTAGCGCTTGCCGATAGAGCCCGCATTGTCATATTCGCAGTTATATTCTTTGCAAAGTCTTTCATATATCGCCGTCGCCTGCTCGTCAAGCTTCTTTGACAGCGGCAGCACTGCTGCCTTGACCGGTGCAAGAGCCGGATGGAAACGCAGCACGACTCTTGTATCGTTTTTCTCCTCGTCTATAACCTCCTCGTCATACGCGTCGCACAGGAACGCCAGCACAACACGGTCCGCGCCCAGTGACGGCTCGATAACATACGGAACATATTTCTCGTTCGTTACCGGATCCATGTATTCAAGATTGACGCCCGAATGGTCTATATGCTGCTTCAGGTCATAATCGGTCCTGTCGGCAATGCCCCACAGCTCGCCCCAGCCGAACGGGAACAGAAATTCTATATCTGATGTCGCCTTTGAATAGAACGCAAGCTCCTCCTTGGCGTGGTCGCGGAAACGCAGACTTTCCTCGCGCATATTCAGCGATTTCAAAAAGTCTATGCAGAATTGCTTCCAATATGCGAACCACTCAAGATCCGTATCGGGCTTGCAGAAAAATTCAAGCTCCATTTGCTCAAATTCGCGCGTTCTGAATGTGAAATTACCGGGCGTTATCTCGTTGCGGAACGATTTTCCTATCTGAGCTATGCCGAACGGTACCTTTTTCCTTGACGAACGCTGTACATTCTTGAAGTTTACAAATATTCCCTGAGCCGTTTCGGGACGAAGGTAGATCGTGTTTTCCGAATCCTCCGTAACACCCTGGAAGGTTTTGAACATAAGGTTAAACTGGCGAATGTCGGTAAAATTGCGCTTGCCGCATTTGGGGCATACTATCTCATGTTCATCTATATAATTTTTAAGCTGCTCGTTTGTCCAGCCGTCACAGCATATATCCCCGTTGTTTTCCGCCGCATGATCCTCTATCAGCTTATCGGCTCTGTAGCGCGCCTTGCACTCCTTGCAGTCCATGAGCGGATCGGAAAAGCCTCCGACATGACCCGACGCGACCCATGTCTGCGGATTCATCAGTATCGCGCAGTCTATGCCTACATTGTATTTTGACTCCTGTATAAACTTTTTCCGCCATGCGTCCTTGACATTGTTTTTAAGCTCCACGCCCAAGGGACCGTAATCCCATGTGTTGGCAAGGCCGCCGTATATCTCGCTGCCGGCGAATATAAAGCCTCTGCCCTTGCAAAGAGCTACTATTTTATCCATTGTTTTGTCTGTATTATTCATAACAGTGTCCGTGATCTCCTTTCAGAATGTACATACATTGTACTACATTCACTAAACTTTGTCAAGAAATTGGGGGTGTAAAAAACAAGTTTTCTACACCCCCAATGTATTCGGATAGTATTTATTTTGTGATGGAAACGGTCTGAGTTGCGCCGTCCCAATCTACTGCACAGTCAAATGCCTCCGCGATTGCGCGAACAGGCACCATGGTGCGCTCATTTATCAGCTGTGCCGCAACATCGAGAGTTATCGGAGCGTTGTTCCTGTACAGGAGCTTGCTGCCTACGGACATCTTGATCGTTGTGTCATGCAGCTTTGATGTAACCGTCTGAGTTGCGCCGTCCCAGTCCACGCTCGCGCCCAATGCCTCAAATATCGCGCGGAGCGGTACCATCGTGCGGTCATTTACTATTACGGGTGCCTGATCGAAGGGGATCGGTTCGCCATTCAATGTTACTCGGATAGAGCTTGACGCGTTATAATATATGGCTGCGCTCTGAAGCAATGCGTTGTCCGCGCCTATTGAAATCAGCTTCCACGCTTCTTCACTGCCGCAGTAATAAACATTCTTCAGCTTTTTGCAATCGGAAAATGCGCTCTTGCCTATTTCCTTTACGCCGCTTCCGATCGTTATATTCTTCAGCTCCGAGCAAGCCCAAAACGCGTGATTGTCGATAGCCGTAACGCTGTCGGGTATCGTAACATCAACAAGGCTTGTGCAGTTCCAGAACGCATAATCGGAGATCTTTTTGATGCTGCTTGGTATATTTACCTGCTCCAGTCCGGTGCATTCGGCAAACACATGATCGCCCATCACGCTTACGCTGAACGGTACCGATACGCTCGTCAGCGACTTGCAGCCCTGAAACGCGCAATTGCCGATCGTCGCTATATTGCTGCCCAGAGATACGCTCGGCAATGATTTACAGCCGTAGAAAGCTTCAACGCCTATGTATCTGATGCTGTCGGGGATAGATACAGTTTTCATAGCGTCGCATCTATAGAATGTGTGATCGCTTATTTTCGTAACGGTGTCCGGTATCTGCACCTCGGTTATATAATGATGCTCGGAAAACGCATACTCGCCTATCGATGTTATTCCCGATTCTATAATGACCTTCTTTATCTTTGTGCGGTTGCTGTACCACGGCATTGAAGATGCCGACAAATAATCGCGCATATCGCCCACGCCGCTTATGGTAAGCACGCCGTCATTATCAAGAGTCCATGTGAGGTTGTCATCGCTTGTATTTATAGGTGCGGCATATGACAGCATCGGAACGATAGCCGTTATCATGCACAGTGCCACAAATACGCTTAAAATTCTTTTTCTCAAGGTAATTCCCCCTTCGGTTTATTGTAGGTTCATTCTACCATATTTTTATTGATTTGTAAATAGCTTTACAAAAAAAAATTCCCGTTGGTGTTATGTCATCGGGAATTTTAATTTGCGTACAGCTTGAATGCGACCTCGCCGTTTGTCTCGGAGCATTCGAGGTAGTTATAATACAACCCCTCCGCCTCAAGCTTTGCCAACAGCTCCTGCACTGCGCTTTCAGTACCCACATAGCCTGTGGTCGTGCCCTTTATGCCCGTTGCAAGGATCAGATCGAATACATGCCTTATATCGCTCTCGTTTACGACAAGTATATTCTTTGCAAGTTCCTTTTTCTTCTCCTCGGGTATCTCGTAAACGCCCATCGCTATCTGATATTTTTCTTCTGTGATCTCAAGCGGATCGATCTCGGGTGCTTGCGTGGGTGCCGCCGTTTCCGTCGGGATATGATAATCACCGCGCGCTATGGTGTATCTTGCCGGCGCGCTCGTTGCGGTCTCCGTTGCCGCCTCGGCAGCCTGAACAGTCGTTTTTACTGCCGTCTGAGTCGGTGTCACTTGGGCTGTCACTGCGGACGGCTTTGCCGTCGCTTTAGGCGCTGCCGTTGCCTTCGGCTCGGTCTTGCTCACAGCTCTTTTAAGAGCTTCGGGCGCCTCCGCCGGTGCCTGCGTTGCGGCATTGTCTAAAACATTCTCCGCCTCCGTGCTTTCTACAATATCATACTCATCCGTCGTCTTGCCCGTTTCATCCGATACGGTCACGGTCGTTCTTATGATACCGTCCGTATCATCATCGGCGAGTCTGTCGACTATCATCTTGCCGTTAAGCCCGACTATCACGCCCACCGCCGCACATGCGGCTACAGTGGCGTACCATGCGGTGTTGGCACGGAAATTGTTGGCGAAACGGTCAAGCATTTGCTTGCTCTTTGGCATACTGTCAATTCGCTTGTTTACGCACTCAAGCAGATCTGCCGGAGGATCTAAGGCAGGAAGAGTCGCCGTAAGATGTATTATAGATTTATAAAATTCCAATTCGCTGCGGCATTTTTCGCATTGCGACGCATGAGCCGTAAGCTCGGACATTTCAAGCTCGCTGAGATTTTCATAATTATCCAGCATCTGACCGAATTTACCGCAATCCATCTTTTACTCCTCCTTCCTTTATTATGTCGTCATTATATAAGACGTGATTTGTTCAAAAAAGTTCCCTTTGTGCTGATAATTTTTTACGAAGTGCCGCTCTTGCACGATTGAGCCGCGATTTTACCGTTCCTTTCGGGCATCTGAGTATACTCGCTATCTCATCATATGAAAGCTGCTGCATATCCGCGTATACTATTACCTCGCGATGCTCCTTGTCAAGACTCATTATCGCCGCTCTTACCGCCGCCTGAAGTTCATTTGTCTCCGCATTCTCCTCCGGCGTCGGCTCTGGGGAGCGCAGTTCATCAAATACGCCCGTCGGATCGTCCCTGTCCGCGTCAAGACTGAATGTCATTCCGCGCCGCTGCCGTTTTCGCAGCGTGTCGTTGCATACGTTGACGCATATCCTATAAAGCCATGTTGAGAATGACGAATTGCCCTTAAATGAGGCGATCGATCTGTATATATTAACGAACACTTCCTGAGCCGCGTCCGACGCGTCCTCATAGTCCGACAGCATTCCGTATGCAATATTGAATACCTGCTTCTGATACATCATAACAAGCTTGTCAAACGCGCCTCTGTCGCCGCGCTTGCAGGCGGAAATTATTTCCTGCTCGGTCAATCACCTCACCTGCCTTT